>JANYFI010000376.1 GCA_025362765.1 Ferruginibacter sp.
ATTCGCCTACCAGGTATTGCGCTTCTATTTTTACACCCAGATCTTTTTTTCTTGCGGTGCCATATCCCAAAGCTACCACTTCGTTCATTGCTGGTGCAGCAGCCTTGTCATACATTTTATCTTCTCTTTCCTCACTGCATGGATTTTGATCCCAATACTCTACCAGTCTTGGTGCGCTGTAATCATTCAGGCGCTGAAAGATGGAAGGATCCACCACATGAACATCCTCTTTGTGCAGTACCACAGGTACGGGTACTACCATGGCAAAATCTTTTGTATCGCCTTTAAAATCGTTGTACATGGTAATGATTGTTTTGTTGCCATCCCGAACCAGTATAACCTGCGATGTTTTGTTTTTTAAAGTACCATCGGCTTTGCTTACATAAAATCCGCAGAAAGAAAACAGTACGGGAGAGATGGCGATGATGGACCCGATAATTAATAGTTTGTGTTTCATACTTAGAATGTTTAAATGTTATAAAGATAAATGCTTGTACGGGGTAGTTAATAATTGCGGCGTTGCAACCGGGCTGTTACGCCACTGAAAGGAGGCGGCTTTAAAGAATTTATTTAGCAATGGCACAATTGGTTGCAAACAGACCAGTACCAGTATAGGTGCGCCATTTATAAATTGAAAAGCAGATAAATAAAAGGAGATTACCGCGATGGTAATGCTCCAGGCTATTCTTGCAACAGGGTGACTGGGCGTTGTTTTAGGATCGCTGATCATAAAAAAACAAAACAACAACACGCTGCCGGTGCTGATGGTTTGTAAAAAATAATCCATCGGCCAACCCAAATAAATTACCTGTCGGATAAATAACAGTCCGCCAAAACCTGCTAAAAATGCGAGGCTTACATCCAGCTTTTGCACTTTTGTGGTAATGATACATCCCAGGCAAAAAGTCGCAAATAATATAATGGTGCCGCTTCCCCATTGGCCCGGACTGATCCATGCATTTTTCGTAATGAAAACAGTAATAACAATGGCCAGCGCCGAAGGATTAAAAATATGTTTGCCATTGATGCGGATAATATATTTGGATGCAATGGAAATAAAGGCTGCCAATGCAGCAACGCCAACTATATTGGTTTTTAACAACAGGCATAGCCACAAAGATGAAATAACTGCAGAGAGCAAGCCCGTTGTTATATTGCTCCAGCAAGGCGCCTGCTTATTTTTGATGAAAGACCGTATGGTTTCACAAAGCAATTGGGTGAGCAAACTGGTGGCCAAATATGTTGCATACAGCCACCACCCGCCATTACAGCCCAGGTAAAAAATGCCATAGCTTAAAAATACACATTGAAAAATTATTTGAAAATACCGGGCATCTTTTAATATGGGAATAAAAAGCATAACAGTTGATTTTGCTTACAGGATGAAAAAGCAAACTGAATTACATAAGGCAGCTTTAAAAAAAATGCGCAGGAGGGTAAAATAAATATTTGTGGAAAAAACCATCTGTTGCATCAGTCGTTTCCAACAGTTCCGGATAAAGTAAAGTCAGTTTGCATTGAACCGGGCGGAATTAATGCGCTTTGTAGATTCAATTTTATAAACGTTGAAATGTAATTCAGTTAGTAACGCTGCAACGTATCGGGTATGTGTAAAATTGTTTCGGGCACGTGCCGCGTTGGGGTTTTGCGTATGCAAGGTTTATAAAGAATAAGATTATGCGTACGAAAAACCTGGCAGAGGAGAATAGTGTTCAGCAGTTTGCAAGGTTCCAGGCTAACACCGAATGCCAGTGAGGAAACGTTACCTGCAAGAGGGTAACAGTTTTTCCGTTCTATTGGTATTGGCATTTTGTAAGTAGAATAATAACTACAATTAAAGATATTGACGGGTATTTTTGTAGTTTAGTATACGAGAAACTTATTCCTGCTATTTGTAGTTGGTCAATAATACTGGAGAAAAGCCTATGCTTTTTAAAGATGAATTGCATGGTTGTTTGAATGGGAATAAGATAAACGATAGTTTTTATTTTATGGTTTCAAAATCTATCAATGAAAATCTGGACAAGATATACCAGCAGCATTAAACGCAACTGCAGCGATCAGCCGGGTGGAGTAAAAGACCTGGCTTATTGGCGAAACGATCTGTTCGCAGGCATTATCATTTATTTGCTGCCGCTTTGTTTAATTGCATTGCTGCCAGGCGTATACTGGAGCATTTTTAAAGCGAAGTACGTGTTGGCAGTAACCGATATGCTGGTATTAAGCTGTGTGACAGCCATTGCATTTGTCCCATCCTGGCCGATAAGGATACGAAAAATTATATTCATTGTATTGGCCTACCTGTTGGGTTGTATTATGGTTACCACTATTGGGCCAACAGGATCGGGACAGGTGTATCTTTTAATAGCTTGTATTTTCAGCATCTTTATTTTTCCAGGTAAATATGCGCTTAGTGCCGCCATAGCCAATACCATTATTTGCGTATTAACGGGCATTGCCATTTACTATGGATGGCTTTTATGGGTGAAAGAAATGCCAAATGTTCTGGGTAACTGGATTGCTACATCTTCAAGTCTTATATTTTTAAGTTTTCTTTCCTCTCTACTTATTCCCCGTTTGTTTAATGGCATGCAGCAAAGCATAGAAAACGAAAAAGCACTGTTGAATCAATT
>JANYFI010000383.1 GCA_025362765.1 Ferruginibacter sp.
ATCTCTTTTCTTTTTTTCAAATCAGCTGGCTTTGGACCTTTTATTTTCCGTGCATCCTCTGACATATCAATGGAATTATTGTATAAAAAATTAGCCATTAAAAAGTTTGCTTCCGGAGTTGATTTGATCGCAATTGCTTTATTTAAAATAACGGGCAATTTCTCTTTGTATACAGTGGTATTGGCCGTTTTCATTTCGTCTGAGTAAATATATTTATACAATTCAACACTGTAGTTAAAAGGCAAAACATAGTTGTCTGGATATTTGGCAAGCAATGCATCGTACTTTCCAAATATTTCTGGTTTTTCTACACCGTCTGTTGCCTGTTCAATTTCCAGCGCCGTCCAGTATTCATTATTTTTAGGGTATAATTTTTTACCTTTTTCAATAATTCCAGCAAAACCCGCTGAATCTTTCTTTGTTTTGTAGTAGTCAGCCAGGTATTGATATGCATCCACATATTGTGTATCTGCAATGTTGGCGTCTACCAGCTTTTTATAAAATTCGGCCGCATCATCTTTTTTCTTTGCGTCGTTGGCTGCTATGGCCGTATATAGAATCAACATGGTGTCAATACCATTGAATTTATACTTATTAGCACCTTCCAGGTTTTTTGAATATATAAAATCGTGTACTTCGATTGCTTTTTTGAAATTATCAAACGCTACATCATATTTTTTCTGGGTGTACGCTTTTACACCCAGGTCTGAAGAAAATCCGGAATACAAATCAAATAGAATTGAATTGTTTTCCTCTTTTGAAAGCGTTCCTTTTGGATCCAGCTGAAAATATTTTTGTATGGCAGTAAACGCTTCTGTTTTTACAGCACTTGCTTCGGTAAGTCCGAATGCAGAATCTTTAGAGGTAAGATCATAGGCAAAGCCTTTATAATACCAACCGTCGGGTTTAGCTGCATTTTTTTCTACGGCCAGGTATTTATCTACCGCTTCTTTTGCAGGCTTGGTCTGTCGCAATAACACATATTTTTTTACATCGTCAAGGCTTTGTGCAAATGCACTATGCACCATCAATAAGGTGGCTGCAAAAAAGGAAAATTTCTTCATCTCAAATTTATTTTAGGCGTTAAAGGTATTTGTTTGTTGTTAATAAGGGTAAAAAGATGATGGAAATTTCATAAACCATGCCATAATTTGATAGTGTTGTTAAAGTTTTCGTGAAATATGCTGTTCCGTTTATAGCGCTTAAAAGAGGAATAACAATGGTACAGCAGTATTTTTACAGGTAATAATCAAGCGAAGCGAACTTAAAAAATAGTGCCGGATTGATTTACATTTGCGTAAATAAACCGTTTATAAGATTGATATCACCCAATACCATACAACAAATACTCACCAGGATTGATATTATTGATATAGTGGGCACTTTTGTAAAGCTAAAAAAAAGAGGCACTAACTACCTCGGCCTTTGCCCTTTTCACAACGAAAAATCACCTTCATTTACGGTATCGCCTGCAAAGGAAATTTACAAATGTTTTGGCTGTGGGCGCAGCGGCAATAGCATTGGCTTTTTGATGGAGCATGAAAAGTACACTTATGTAGAAGCTTTGCGTTGGCTGGCACAACGTTATAATGTAGAGATTGAAGAAACGGAGGTTTCTCCTGAGCAAAAGTTACAACAGCAAAGTGCGGAAAGTTTATTTATCATCAACAATTTTGCGCAACAATTTTTTACCAATCATTTACTGAATACCGAAGAAGGACAGGATATTGGCCTGAGCTATTTAAAACAGCGCGGCTTTCGTGAAGAGATTATTAAAAAATTCCAAATTGGCTTTAACCCCGAGGCGAGGGACAGTTTTGCAAAGGCCGCCATACTGGCGCAATACAACATAGAGTTATTGCAAAAAAGCGGCCTGGTAGCGATTCGCGATGAGAAACCGGTGGACAATTACCGGGGCCGGATTATTTTCCCCATCCATAACCAAAGTGGTAAGGTTGTTGGTTTTGGCGCCAGGATTTTAAAGACCAATGATAAGGCGCCCAAGTATATCAACACGCCGGAAAATGATATCTATGTAAAAAGTAAAATTTTATACGGCAGCTATTTTGCCCGTATGGCCATTGATAAAGCGGATGAATGTTTGCTGGTGGAAGGCTACACTGACGTAGTTAGCCTGCACCAGGCTGGCATTGAAAATGTGGTGGCAAGCGGCGGTACTTCACTTACCCCCGACCAGTTGCGGCTGGTAAAAAAATACACCAACAACTTAACCATTATTTATGATGGTGATGGCGCAGGTATAAAAGCCGCCCTGCGTGGACTTGACCTTGCCCTGGAAGAAAGCCTGAATGTAAAACTGGTATTGATTCCCGATAAGGAAGATCCGGATAGTTATGTAAATAAGGTGGGTGCTGCCGCTTTTAAAGAATTTATTGCCGCGAATAAAAAAGATTTTATCCTGTTTCAACTGGAAGTTTCTTTAAAAGATGCCGGCAATGATTCGGTAAAAAAATCAGCGGTAGTTAACCAGGTAGCGGAAACTATTTCTAAAATAAACAAGGCGGAAGATTTTACGCGGCAGCAGGATTACATTAAGCAAAGCGCTGAACTGTTAAAGATTGAAGAAAGTGGGCTGCATGCACTGGTAAACAAATTCATCAGGGAAAAAATTACCAGTGAAGAAAATAAATCGAACCGGAAAGAGGCCAACGACAACTTTGCCGCACCCTCCGCTCCTT
>JANYFI010000457.1 GCA_025362765.1 Ferruginibacter sp.
ATCATGCGGCTGGCGATCAATTCGATTTCACTTAATAAATGAGAAGAAATCAATATTGTTTTACCCATTTCCCTACTGAGGCGCAAAATAAGATTTCGTATATCAGCAATTCCCTGCGGATCAAGTCCGTTGGTTGGTTCATCCAATATAATAAGCGCAGGATTATGTACCAGTGCCACGGCAATCCCCAACCGTTGTTTCATTCCCTGGCTGAATGTCCGTACAATATCTTTTGCCCTGTCTTCCAGCCCAACCATTTGCAGTTGCTGCATAAGTAGCTGCTTTGTTACTTTCATACCGCTCATTCTGGCAAAAATGGAAAGATTATCGTAGGCGGATAAATATTTATACAAATCAGGTTTCTCAATTACAGCACCTATTTGCTTCAAAATAGCGGACCGGTTTTGGGTAAGGCTTTTCCCAAACAAATTAATTTCACCGCCGGTTGGATGTATCAGCGTTAATAACATACGGATAGTGGTTGATTTTCCCGCCCCGTTTTGCCCGAGAAATCCATAAATATCACCCTCATTTACCGTAAATGACAGATCATTTACAGCAAGTATATCACTAAATTTTTTTGATAAATGATTGACCTCGATAATGGGAGCCATGTGTTTTGATTAGTACAAAGATTAATGACAAAGGTAAAACGGAAAAGAAGATTATTTGTTCACAGATACAATGAAGGCTAAATTTTTTTTGGAAAAAAAGTTGGTGATTTCAAATAAAAGGTTAGCTTTGTTCTAGAAAGATGTTTACCAACTTTCTCACAATAACCACATTTCTCTCTACAAAATCTAATTAATTTAGATTTCCTAATCCTGCTGAACTACTTCTTTAATCTCAATTTACTGTGTATTAACTGACTGAATTAATTATTCACTTAGCTTATTTCTTACTTCTAAATACACACAAGATGAAAACAATTTTAACCGCTTTATTTGCCGTAACCGCAATCCTTTCTGTTAACGCAGCCGAAAATGTCAATACAACTCTTGCATCTGTTTCATCTCTTACTATCAATAAAACTACCGTTGTAAGGATAGATAAAAAAGGCATAACCATTATGCCGAACGCCGCTACGAATGATGTAAAAATTATTTACACTGCTGACAAGTCTGCTACAGGCATGGTAGTTGTATTGGATGAAAGCGGAAAAAAACTGTTGCAACAGGATGCTTCTATTACAGTCGGCAAAAACAGTATTAACATCAACGACTTTCACAAACTGAATGAAGGCACTTACACCATTCAATTAATCAGCAATAACGAAACTTACACTTCCTCGTTTATTATCTGGAAGTAAACTTTTAAATTTACCAGGCACAATAAAAGCTCTTCTTTTACAGAAGGGCTTTTTTAATTTCCCATGGGATTCATGTACGACTTTAATGCATTTACATATATTTCAAACGCATCGATGCCATTAGGCGTTATTTTGCAAACTGTTTGCGGATAATTGTCTTTAAACTGCTTTATCACTTCAATATACCCGGCGTCTTTTAACTTATTTATTTGCACACTTAAATTACCTGCAGTAGCATTTGTTTTTTCTTTTAAAAAAGTAAACTCTGCTTCTTTTACACTAATCAGCAAACTAATAACAGCCAGTCTGAGCTGCGAATGCAATATCGGATTTAAATCTTTAAACATTGGCCTGCTGCTGCTTTTTGTACCTGTTCCATAAAATTGTTCCGGGTATCACCCATGCAAAAAGCCCACAGGCAGCCATCAACAACATATCCATTTTAAAGGGTGTGTAAATAGAAATGGCACTAAACAGCCAGCAGACGATTCCACCAACGATCATTGGCTTAAATTTAAAGATACCTCCCGTTATAAATGTGGGAATTCCATACAGCATCATTATCAGCGAAGCCGAACTTTCTCCACCCCAGCGACTATTGTAAAACGCTGTAATAAAAATACACACCGTAAAACTTGTCCATACAAAATTCATCGTTTTTTCGTCATGACCGGTAAATCCTTTTTCACGCTTTTCCTTTATGGCAAAATAAATTTGCGGTATTAGCGCCAGCAACAACAGCAGCCATATATCAAACCCAATATCAAGATTAAATTGTTGCTGCGCCCAAGTGACCATGCTGCACAAAATTATTAATGAACCCCACACGATACTTGCCGTGCCCTTGGAAACATAACTCCG
>JANYFI010000470.1 GCA_025362765.1 Ferruginibacter sp.
CGCAAGGCTTTTGTTTGACTTTGCATAAATTGAATTTGTTTATAGTAACAAAGGCGAATGTAAAGTAAATTATAACAGGTCTCTCATTTGTCCACTCACTTTAAACATTTTTTTCACTGCGTGATCTTTTACAGCAACAGGTTAAATGATGCGCTACTTAACAATGAAGCATGGAGCTGAAATAAGCTATTGTGATTGCAACGTGTCGGGTATGCGTAAGTTTGTTTTGTGGGTTGTGCAATAGTAGGGTGTCGCTGGACCACAGTATAGAAATTAAAATAATCGTGGCGGAACCTGTCGCCCCGCCAATTGCACAAATTATTTTAGTCCAACGACATCGCTGATGTAAAAACATAATTTCCCGAAGACACACGCACCACATGATACCCGGCGTGGAAGCCCTGGTAATTGGCAACTTTTAATTTTTTTATAGGGAAACCGCTTTCAGTTAACAGGCCGCCTTCTTTTCCCGGAATATAAATTGTTGCCAACGTATTAAAAGGCACCTGCACTTTAAGGGTGAATTGTCCCGGTTGTTTCTTCCATTCCGATGATATCATTCCTCTTAGTGTTTCAATCTTCGATGTGGCTGAATTAAGACTATCGAGTAACGTCGGCTTTACGATGAATGAAGCGAATGCAGGATTGTTTTCATCCGGCTGAATGCCGCCAATGTATTTGTAAAACCAGGCATCAATGCTTCCCATCATCACATGGTTTTTAGACTGTTTCAAGGTCCAGAATTCGCAGACCGTTGTATATAGCCGCATCATATCATTCCAGCTGGGGGCCGTTTTTTGATTGATGATTTTCCAGGCAACATCGGCCCGGCCCAGTTGCGCCAGGGCTTCGGGCATATATTTGGTACCTAGCACACCAGTGGTTAAATGGCTATCGTTGTTTGTCACGATATCTTTTACAAGATTGTCCAGTACCCGTTGTTGAATGTTGCCGGGAACAATCCCGAGAAACAGCGGAAATGCATTGGCCATCTGGCTGCCGTCTTCGTAATTGGCGGTGTTTTTATCCAGGAAGGTTGCATTATATTTTTCGGCAATAGCAGTCGTTAGATTTTTGAAATGTAGATTGTCTGCTGTGTTACCCAGTATACCTGCCACTTTACTCATGATCATTGCATTCCAGTAATAATAGGCCGTGGGTACAGCTATTGGAGTGCCTTCTTTCCAGTTCTTTACCATACTGCCCCAGTCACCTATCCATCCAGAGGGTAAAATAAAGCCGATTGCCTGGCTGTCGAGAAAATGCATGTACCGTTTCATTGCCGGATAGTGTTCAGCCAATATGCGCTTGTCACCGTAATTGGTATAGTACTTCCATAACAAAACAGGGTAGGTGCTGCTCCATTCAATGCCAGTGTCCTTTATGTAAGGCCGGGGAGAAATGATGGGAATATCACCGCTTATTGGGTCCTGGTTTTCGCGGATACCTGTGAGCCAGTTCTGGTAAAACAGGGCCATGTTAAAGTTGTACATTGCTTCGTCTGCAGTAACCTGCGCATCACCCAGCCAGCCCAGGCGCTCGTCGCGTTGCGGGCAATCCATCGGGTAACCCAGCATATTGCTTTTTTGCGACCATACCGTTGCCCTATGAATTTTATTCACCAACAAATTATCACAGTCAAACTGGCCTGCTGGTTGATTGTCGGAATAAACAGCACGTCCCTCAACATGCAATAAATTTAACGGTCCGTTTTGCGCTGAAATTTCCACGTATTTAAATCCGAAAAAAGAAAAGTGTGTTTCGTAACTTTCAAGGCTATCGCCTTTTAAGATGTATTCCGCTGTGGCATTGGCTTGTTCATTGCTGGTGGTATCGAGCGTGCCATTGGAAAAAATGTCTTCGGCAAACCTTATCTTGAGCAAGGTGTTTTTTGTGCCTTTGGTGGTAATACTTGCCCAGCCTGCAAAATTTTGTCCCATATCAAACACCCTTGTGTTTGCCTTTAAAGTGGGAATCTCCTGCGGGGTAAAAATCTCCTGTACTTTAATGGCCGGCATGGTATGTGAAACCAGCTTTGCTAAAGGTTTTGCAAACACGGTTACCTGTTTCCAGTCTGTATCGTTGTATCCGCTGCGTGTCCATCCTTCATGATCCTGATTGGCATCATACACTTCGCCATCGTATACGCAATTATACAAGACGGGGCCAGGTATGCAGCGCCAGTTTTTATCAGTAGTTATCCAGACGCTGCTGCCATCAGTATAGTTAACCAAAATTTGTGCAATCGCTTTCTTACTTCCAAACCATTGCATCCTGTACGTATCCCACCACTTTTTATAGGGGTTGTACCACCCGTTTCCGAGGTGGATGCCCAAGGCATTGTCGCCCTTTTTCAGTAAGGCGGTTACATCATAGGTGTCGTACAAAACATACTGGTGATAGGGCGTTTTGGCTGGTGACAATACATGATCTCCCACACGCTGGCCATTGATGAAGAACTCGTATAATCCCAGGCCGGTAACGTAGGCCCTTGCCGATTGAATTGTCTTTGGCAGACTGATTTCCCGGCGCAGTAAAAGCGAACGGCCATCGTGTACGATGGTGTCTTTGCCAGGCAGTTGTTCTGTTACATTTTTATAAAATCCCTGTGGGGGTAGTGGTTCCAGCGTTATGCCATTGCCGATCCAGTTGGCGCTCCATTCATGGTTGTTTAAAAAGGCTGTTTCAAATTTTTTTATTGGGCTTTCGAGCCGCTGTCCGTTTCCGTTCCAGGCAATTACTTTCCAATAATAAATGCTATTCGACTGAAGTTTATTGTTGCCTAATTCATGTTGAATGGTTTCGTTGGAAATTATCTTTCCCGAATTCCATACATCAGGCTGATTGCGGCTGAGCATCGATGTTGAAGTTGCTACCATCAGTTGGTAGGCAGTCTGCGCCTGCCCGCGTTCGGCAGAAGAAATTACCCAGGAAAAACGGGGATGCATTGCATCAATGTTGATTGGCGCTTCAACATATTCTACCAACATTTTTTCAAATGTAAAAGACGGATTTTCCCCTTGTACATGCACTGATAATAAAAAGCATGTGGCGCCAGCCAGTAGCCATCTCAATTTCTTAACCAGACCTGCCATCATTTTTTCTTTCATTTAATTCAATCAATTTAGTTAGATGGCGGATAGTAAAATCCCCGACCTGCGATACGCCAACAATTCCGGTTCTAAAGTAATTGTTTTATTCAGTTCATCCAATTTCTTTGCTGTTGTGTAGTATACACAAATTTTTAAAAATACCAATGTGGATAGAAAGTTACGAAACATTGCGATTGACCTCTCTGTTTGCCTTGCCAACGATATGAATTGCTGAGACTATGGGATCATTGCAACAGGAGTAATAGTCCGTTGCCCATGGTTGATTGTCTTGTAAAATAAAACCCCGCTACACAGCGGGGTTAAACTAAAACCAATCGTTCAAAACTTATACCAATCCTTTCCATTTTACAAAGCCGGCAGTGCATAGTATTACGGTGCTAAAAATTAATATGCCTTCGGGCCCGTGGCTTTCTTTTTCATTGTTTACTACAGGTAGCAGGGTAGCGTACTGCACTTCTACAACGGTTTCGTCGTCGTTTCTTGCGGTAGCAGCTTCCTGCCAGTTATTTAAATTGGTTCCGGTTAAGGCGCTTAGCTCACGCAATTCATTCTTTCTTCTTTTTTTAAGATCCTGTAAATATTTTTTTCCGGCGTCGCAGGTAAATTCACCGGTGGCGGGATGCGTGATCACGTACCTTGCCTGGAAGGCTTCTGTATTGGGCGTAACCTGGAACGCCAGGTCCTGCGCAAAAGAGTTGCGGTTGTACCGAAAATGCAGTCTTGTAAAATGAACATTCTTACTCCCATTATCGGGTGCGTCATTTTCCACATCGCTATAGTCACTCCAGTCTTTACCACCCAGCCACCACACACCACTTTGTACCAGATCTTGCTGCGAAGGAGCTGCGGCAATGCAGGGATCGCAGTGATAAAAATTTTGCGGACTCACATCCCAGGCATATTCTAAAAAGGCTACGCTTTTATCTTCCTTATCCCACTGGTGCGTAAATAAATTACCATAAAAACTGCCGAAATTCTTTTGCACAAAAAGTGGAACACTATTTCCGGTCGGGATATTTACATTCCGGTAGTTGGTACATTCAATGCGGCCTTTACGGGTGAAGGCATACACAACCAGGTCCTGGTCGCCATCCGCATTGGCCATACCCAGGCGAATGGGCAACATAAACTTAGGCGAGTTAAAACTGATTTGTATGGGGCTCAGAAAATTATTGTTCAGTTTCTTTTTTTCTTGCTCATTTACTTTCACCACAAAAAATTTCAGGTTGCTTTTGATGTATGGGTCCAGCACTTCGGCTGCGCCTTCC
>JANYFI010000492.1 GCA_025362765.1 Ferruginibacter sp.
AATTTTGGATCCAGTTCCGGATCATCTGTAAAATGATTAATGGTTGGAGGTATGATATCTTTTGTAACAGCAAGTATACAGGCCAGGGTTTCCAGAGCACCGGCGGCACCAAGACAGTGGCCAGTCATACTTTTTGTAGAACTTATGTTGAGATCATAGGCATGATCACCAAATACATTTAAAATAGCTTTTGTTTCCGCGATATCACCCAATGGAGTTGAAGTGCCGTGTACATTAATATAGTCAATGTCTTCTGCCTTCATGCCTGCATCTTTTAATGCTGCACGCATTACATTTTGCGCACCTAACCCTTCGGGATGTGGAGCAGTAATGTGATAGGCATCTGCGCTGGCTCCTCCGCCGGCTATTTCGCAATAAATTTTTGCGCCCCTTGCCAATGCGTGTTCCAGGCTTTCAATAATTAATATGCCTGATCCCTCTCCCATTACAAAACCATCACGGTCTTTGTCAAATGGTCTGCAAGCAGTTTTATAATCATCATTTCTTTCACTCAGTGCTTTCATGGCATTAAAACCACCAACGCCTGCTGCGCTTACAACTGCTTCACTTCCGCCAGTAATTATAATGTCTGCCTTATTAAGACGGATGGTATCATACGCATCTATAATTGCATTGGTTGCAGAAGCGCATGCGCTTACCACGGCATAGTTAGGCCCCCTGAAACCATGACGGATAGAGATATGGCCTGCGGCAATATCCAATATCATTTTTGGTATAAAGAAAGGATTGAAACGTGGCGTTCCGTCGCCGGAAGCAAAGTTGATCACTTCTTCCTGAAAGGTAATTAAACCTCCGATGCCACTGCCAATGATAACGCCTACCCTGTCCACATCAACATTTTCTTTGCTGATGCCGGCATCTTTTACAGCTTCATCGCTGGCGATTAATGCAAACTGGGAAAAGCGGTCAATCTTGCGGGCTTCTTTTCGGTCTAGGTAATTGGTGGGATCAAAATCTTTAACCTCGCAGGCAAACCTGGTTTTGAATTTAGTTGCGTCGAATTGTTTGATTAAATCACATCCATTTACTCCATCAGCTAATCCCTGCCAATACTCAGCAACAGATTTACCAAGGGGAGTGATGGCGCCCAATCCGGTTACAACTACTCTCTTAAAGTCCATAAAATTTGCCTGCGATAATTAAAAAAGAGATGATGACTACTTGGCGTGTTCTTCCAGGTAAGTTACGGCCTGACCAACGGTAGTGATGGTTTCAGCTTGTTCATCAGGAATTGAAATATTGAATTCTTTTTCAAATTCCATGATCAATTCAACGGTGTCTAAACTATCGGCACCTAAATCATTTGTGAAAGAAGCTTCAGGTGTAACCTCGGCTTCATCAACACCTAATTTGTCAACAATTATTTTCTTTACTCTTGTTGCAATGTCTGACATGGTAGTAATTATTTAGTTAATCAGGTGCAAAAATATACTTTTTGTAATAAATACGAAGAAATATAAAGTAAGGCCAACATAGCCTCTTTTATGCCACCTGAATGGTTTTGTAATAGGCAAAATTGCTATTGATAGTTGAAACCAACAAATATATTTTCAGCCTGCTAATTTTGATGATAACAGGATACATTTATTCCTTCCAACAAACCTTCCCCTGCGGTTGGGTAAATAAAAAAGTTTGTATATTGTACCCCGCCGCTTCCCTGTGTTAAAAACAACCAACAAAAAAACCGATTGTTATGGCGTTAAAACAAATTGATCACGGAAGCAAAGCGTACAGCCAAATGGTACAGTTGCGAATGGAGATTTTGCGTAAACCACTGGGATTGTCTTTTATCAGTGAAGAACTTGAGCAGGAGAAAAATGATATTCTCATTGCGGCTTTTGATGAAGATGAAATACTTGGCTGCTGCATTTTAACCGCAATTGATAACAGCCGGATAAGGCTAAGGCAAATGGCTGTGCAAAAAAACGTTCAGGGAAAAGGCATTGGAGAGTCTATCATCAGCTTTGCGGAAAACATTGCCCGCGACAAAGGCTATAAAATTCTCACCATGCACGCCCGCAACACCGCCATTGGTTTTTATGAGAAATTTGGTTACACCGTAAAGGGAGCGCAATTTGAAGAAGTAAAAACAGCACATCATGTAATGGAAAAAAAACTGATGTAAATAAAATTTACCAATGTGATGCAGCAGTTGCGTTACCTTATTTTAGCTGACAATATTTTTCTTGCTTCCTGCTCATCAGCTCCAGGAAACGCATCCTTTGGTAGAATAAAAAATGACCTTGAATCAAAATACAAATGAAAAAAATGCGGACTTTCCATTTTGCCCGAGAATGCTGACCATGTCCATTTACGGCTGCCACGGTCGTTTTCAATGGTAAAATTATCCTCTCCCAAGGTTGCCTTAAACCTGTCCTTAAAAGTATCCGATTTTTTATAAATTATCATCGGCAGCAAAAACCAAAACGCAATCATTAGCGCAAACCATAAAAAAGAGCTGATCAAAAATGAAAACGGCGATGTCTTTTTTAGAAAAAATAACACGGCTGATACAATGGCAAAAACATTCACCAGTATCATCATAATTTTTATTTCTTTGCGGGTAATAAAATGATACCGCAGAGCCTGGATAACTTTGCCTTTATTGTAAGTAAAAAATGCTGATGTCATACTGTAAAGATACCGCATAAAAAATAACAGCTTTACGCTGACCAGAGAATATTATGAGTAATACTATTAAAATTTGGCCACTAAAACCCATCTATGAAGCTTCTCTATTTACATTGCAAATCCCTTTTCGCAGCTATGGTACTACTAGGTATTTGCTGTTTGGGCTGCCATCAAAAAAACACCCATCGAAATATTGAAAAAAGCTTTTATTATTGGAAAGCTATTTTTAATCCCACTGCGTTTGAAAAAAAAGAATTGGACAGTTTAGCCGTAAAAACCATCTACCTAAAATTTTTTGATGTAGACTGGGACAATGAAAAGTTGCAGCCAGCGCCCAAGGCAACAGTCAACATCATCGATTCCTCCTTCATTTCTTCCAAAAAAATCAACATTATTCCTACCGTTTTTATTACAAATGAATGCATTCAAAAATTGCAGGCTGGAGAGGTAAATTCGCTGGCCAATAAAATTTCGTCCCTGATAAAATCTATTTGCCAAATTTCGTTGCCAAATAAGGCCGTTGAAGAGGTGCAAATTGATTGCGACTGGACAAAGGCTACCAAAGAAAAGTATTTCAGGCTGCTAGACTCAATTAAAAAAAGCGGTATTCCTACCCTTTCTACCACCATTCGTTTGCACCAGGTAAAATTTTTGGCACAAACCGGTGTACCACCTGTTGACAGAGGTTTACTGATGTGTTACAATATGGGTAATCTTAAGAGCAGTTCAATTAAAAATTCTATCCTTGATGCGGACGAATTAAAAAAGTACACCGGTAAACTATCGGCTTATCCTTTACCACTGGATATTGGCTTACCGTTGTTTGACTGGTATGTACTATTTAGAAACAACCAGTTTCAGGGGCTTATAAAAACTATGGATATGCTAAACCCAGCGATTAGCAAAATAAATGAAGTACAGTTTATCTTTATAAAGGACACTATAATAAGCGATGTTCATTTTAAAAAAGGAGATGTGCTGCGACAGGAAAAAAGTGACTACAAAGAAATAATAAAAACGGCTGAATTTGTTAGCGACAAATTGAACAATACAACTTTGAGGGTGGCGCTGTTTCACCTTGATTCTATAACTTTAAAAAAATATTCCTTTCATGAACTGGAAAACATTTACAAT
>JANYFI010000568.1 GCA_025362765.1 Ferruginibacter sp.
GTCGCTTCCTGTTCGTGGGCTGTGCCAGCCTTTGTTTCTTGTACGGTCTGCGGGTTGGTTTCTTTGTTTTCAGCAGAATGGCAAGCAATCAAAAAACCTGTAATCAAAATAAAAGTGGCTGCATATTTTAAAGTATGTATGTATTTCATCTTTACAGTTGGGTTAACACATTTAATAAAACTACAGCGTGGTTTATGCCGGGGTTCTTTGCTCCATATAAGAGACTTACCTTTTTTGTTTTCGTCAATTTTTTTATTCTGTTCAACTCTTTTTCATGCAGCAGCAATTCTTCTGTATACCGTTTAGTAAACTCAGCAAACCGATCTTCTTTATGGTCAAACCATTTTCTAATTTCAGCGGATGGGGCTATGTCTTTATTCCATTCATCAAGCATTGCTGCTTCCTTTTTAACTCCACGGGGCCACAAGCGGTCAACAAGCATCCTGTAGCCATCCTCAGCTTCAGGTTCCTCGTAAATTCTTTTTAGCTGAATATTTTTCATAATGATTATTATTACAATGCTACAGCGTTGTTTTCTTTTTCTAAATCCAGCGCTTTCGGAAACAGGATATTGTTTTCTAAATGTATATGCAAATGCAGATCATTTTCAAATTCATCCAGCATTTTATATAACAGGCTATAAGAGGCGCAACCATCTTCTGGTATTAAATAATTTTTTGACAGTGTTCTTATTTCATCCATATTTTTCCCAACCAGTTCATGTTCCATTTCCATCACGTTAATAGGATTTTGAACAGTACCAAAATGCGCAGCCTGCGGAATTTGCTCATTTGAATTGGCCAATACCAGTGCTTTGATGTAAGGAAATAATACCTTTTCTTCTTTTACCATGTGGCCAGATAGCTCCCCATTCACCTCATCCACCAGGCTTTTAATTTTATATAATTCAGGGTGCTGCTGACCATGCACACCCGCTACTTTAGTGGCATAGGTTACCAGTTCAGGCAATGTTTTTGTAACATAGCTATGGTGTGTATTTACAATATAGTCGGATAAAAAATCCAGCCCCCATTCATTGTAAGGAATCGGGCGAGAGGAGAGTACTTTATCGGCTTGTTGTAACTCCTGTTCAATTTTAGTTGCATCCAATCCTTTTTCTGCACAGGCTTCCTTCACGGTTTTTTTTCCGCCACAGCAAAAATCAATGCCATACTTTTTAAATATTTCAGCTTTGCGCAAATCCTTTGCGGCAATTTGCCCAAGGGTTTCATCACTTTCTCCGGTAATGCGTTTTGATATTTTTACTTTCCACCATTCCGGTCCTTGCTGCAGGTATTCCCAGGTAAATATATTCCCCCTTTCGCCCAGTAGCTGATAGTACAAAGGTTTTGGGTCATGATCGTTGTGAATAATTAAGTCTTCACCTTCATTCAGTTCATCAAACCGAACAAAGATGGTTGGATGTTTTTGTCTTGGCTCAAGTAAGGTTACATTGAGGATATTTTCTGTTGCTGTGGTCATGTTGTTTATTTTAAAATGTATAAAATTAGAAAGTGAATGAGTACTTATTACAATTTTAACTGGAGATAAAACTATCAGCCATCTATAAGATTTTTTCTGCTGGTTGATCAGTTAAAGCTGCCTTAGCCAATAATTACATAACAAAGATAATAAGAAATAAACAATAAAAGTATTTAGATACTTTTATTTAAAAAATGTGACATATCTTTTACAAATTGTAATTCGTATTCCTTAATCTTGATTTTAAAAGGCAAATTCAAAAAGATATGATCAAATATTTCAGTTGCTTGTTTTTGTAATTACTACCCTTCTTTATGGCTATAAAGAGCAGAAAGGTAGTACCTGGCAATAGTTAATCCACCAAATTTATAAAAAGTTAGGGTCGGATTTTTCTGTTAGCAGTACTTTATTTTTATGATAGAAATGATAATGCTTAATTATCCTGCGGAAAAGTAGCAATATTATATTGCTTTAAGAAGTAAGGACGGTGTTGCTGATGTTTCAGAAATAACACGCCATTATGCTGCGTAAGCTTTCGTTTTTTGAAAGTGTGTTGGGAACTAACAATAGCATTTTCATTGCTATTGTTACCGTTAAATTGCCGATAAAACAATAGCGCAAAGTCATGCAATGCCCCTCTACAGCCAACGCTATTAGAGGGGCATTCCTAACAAATAATGTTAGCATTTATTTTCCTTCCCAGGTATTATTTTTCCGGTTGATGTCTGGTAATTCTCCATTGGGATCCAACACAACGGAAGTTAATGGAGAAATAGAATTGTATTTAAAAGTCCAGTCACTGTCTCGGCGCCACACATCTACCGGCAATTTTATTATTTGAGTAGTGCCATTTTGCTCTGTCACTTTTACAATTACGGGCAGTGCCATTTCCTGTAAATTTTCTATCGTAATAAATGCGCCCGCTGCAGGATTATTATCTACATATTTCACTGACTTAACTGACTGGTCAAATTTCCAGTTTTCATAAAACCATTCTTTCCAAAACCAATTAAGGTCTTCACCAGCGGCATCATTCATCGTCCGGAAAAAATCTTCCGGTTGCGGATGCTTCATCGCCCAGCGATCAATGTAAGTTTTAAAAGCATAGTCAAATCTTTGTGGCCCAATAACCGAATTGCGTAGAATAATTAAGGCGTCAGCGGTTTTAAAATAGTACTGGCCATATTCATTCAGTCCCATTGATTCAGGAGGAGTCATTAAAGGGTCTTTGCTTAATCTAAATGATCTTGACATTTGTGCAATCTCACGGTTGGTGGTATCACCATATTCCCCCTGGTTAAACCAATTGGAAGCATAGCTATTGATAAAGGTATTCATCCCTTCATCCATCCACATGTATTTTCTTTCATTACTTCCAACGATCATAGGGAACCAATTGTGGCCTATCTCGTGCGTAACATCGTGCCATAAACTGGCTTGCCCAATTTTATAACTGCAAAACACAATCCCAGGATATTCCATTCCCAGTGCTACACCAGCCACCACTACAGCAGAGTTCCAAGGATATTCATAATAATTTGTTGAATAAAATTCTACACTTTGTTTTAGATATTGTGTAGCTCTTCCATAAGCATTATAACCTTTACTTTCTACCGGATATACTGCCATGGAAATTCCTTTTCGGCCTGAAGGAAAATTAATTCTGGCAGCATCCCAGATGAATGCTTTAGAGGCACTCCAGGAAACATCCCGGGAATTATTCATTTTAAAATGCCATGTATGCATGCCTGTTTGCGAAGGCCTTGTAGCAGCAGTGCCTATTTCATTTTCATTAATAATAAAAACCGTACTATCACTAGTACGGGCTTGCTCTAATCTTTTTTTCTGTGTGGTCGTTAATACCTGCACCCCATTTTGCAGATCTCCTGAACCCGCAACAATCATATCTGCCGGCACGGTAACATAGTAATCGAAATTTCCATACTCACAATAAAATTCACCCAGGCCCATATATGGAAGCGTATTCCAGCCCTGCACTGCATCGTACACACACATGCGGGGATACTACTGAGCTAACTGGTAAACTACGCCATTTTTTGTATACAATCTTCCCATACGATCCGCTCCATATTGAGGGATAGAAAAATTATAATTTACTTTGATATCGACCTTATCTCCGTTAGGCATCAAGGAAAAAGGTAAACGCAACTGCATCCTGGTATCAGTGATCACCGGATCTATTTTGTAAGATTTTCCTTTGTAAATAATCGTTGCAGACTCAATATGGTATCCACCTTTTGTATAACCTTGCACATCAAAACGATCTCCACTTACAGGCGTTATAGCCGCTCCACGGGAGTTAGGATTAAACAGATTCTGATCTAATTGCAACCACAGGTAATTCAGTTTGTCAGGGCTGTTATTGGTATAGTTAATGGCAACAGCTCCTTTTAGGGTGGTATCTTTTTCATCCAACGTTGTATGAATAGAATAGTTCACACTATTTTGCCAATACTTAGAGCCCGGTGCGCCGTTCGCACTCCTAAACTCCGTTCCATCCTGTTGCAGGAAAGTTGGGTCAAATAGGTTGGTCTTATTATAAATAGAAATGGAATCCTGTGCAAAAACAGCTTGGGCGAAAAAAGTTATTACAAAAAGTATACTGACTGACGAAATAACATGTTTCATTGTAAACGGATTTTAAGCATTAAAATTAATGCAATAATGAAAATAATTAAAAAAGAAATGTAAGCCTTAGCCATGTTTCCAAACAAAAATTTACCTGCTGAGACGCTTGATTGTAAAAGGTAATATAGAAAGGCATGGTTAAATGTTTCTGTTGAATGCTCAAAGCATTTTTGGAAGCATAATAACACTAAATTTTAACTGTGAAGAATTCAATATACGAAGTAAGCCAACTTAATATATTCTACTGCGGTATTTTAGTTTATTACAGAAATTATAACATTTGACTACACGTTTTCCTGCTATTTTTGCTCAAATTATTTATCATAACAAATGTTACGGAAGAAACATAGCCCATTTACCTTTAAGCAGATTGGTGTGTTTATTTTTTTGTTGCTGA
>JANYFI010000601.1 GCA_025362765.1 Ferruginibacter sp.
CTCAAATTGAAGTAACATTTGATATTGATGCCAACGGTATTTTGCATGTAACTGCTAAAGATAAAGGCACAGGTAAAAGTCATAACATCCGCATTGAAGCGGGTAGCGGCTTAAGTAAAGATGAAATTGAAAAGATGAAGAATGAGGCTAAAGCCAATGAAGCCACTGATAAAGCTGAAAAAGAGAAGATAGAAAAAATTAATGAAGCCGACAGCAAAATATTTCAGTCAGAAAAGCAATTGAAAGAATTTGGCGACAAATTAAGTGCAGATAAAAAAGCGCCTATTGAAGCAGCGTTAAATAAGTTGAAAGAAGCACACAAGCAGCAGGATATAGCAGCGATTACTTCTTCATTAGCAGAGATGGAAGCAGCGTGGATGGCAGCTAGCGAAGAAATGTACAAAGCAACTCAGGATACCGCCGGTGCGCAGCAACCACAAGGTAATGCAGGCGGTCAGCAGGAAGGACATGCCGACAACAACGCCAATGCTGAAAACGTAACCGATGCAGAGTTTGAAGAAGTGAAGTAACCAGTGATTAAAATAATAAAAAGACCGCAACAGAAATGTTGCGGTTTTTTTTGTTGGTAAAAAAATCCATGTATAATTATTTGTTGTATCCGTTATGATACATCACTGCCGTTGCGCCGGTAATCACTATCGTCATAAAAATATTCGTCAAACGTTGGCTGCGAAGGAATGCCATTTTTTAAGATTTTATACGTCATCCAATACAGCAGCATCGGCAATATAATATGCACAACTAAAATGGCATCTGTTGAAAATTCCACTATCGGCGTTGGATTATAGCATATTTGGGGTAAAAATGATGATGGGCTATTTAAGCCTATCGTAAAATTCATGTGCAAATTATACCGCTGTTAACCCTTTCCTAAATCTCCTTAAGTGTTTATTGAAAAATCTTAGTTTGTGGTTATCTTGCTGCAAATAATATCAGGCGCATGAAGCAATTTTCCTTAATTATAAATATTCTGTTGGTTGGTGCAGTAGCCATCTTGTTTTACCTGCATTTTACGGGCAATAAAACTAACCATACCGAAGCTGAAAAGCATACGAGTAACTACTGGTTAAAAGATAGCTGCGGTGACAATATTCCTGTTGTAGCTTATGTAGAACTGGATTCCTTAAACAACAATGTATCCTTTATAAAAGTGCGCAAGAAAGAATTGGAAGTAGAGCAAAAAAACATAGCGCAGGATTATGAAGCTGCCTACCGTTCGCTGACTGCTGAAAAAGATGAATTTTTAAAAAGGGGGAATGCTATCACACAGGCGGAGGCTGAGGCTTTCCAGGGCAAATTGGGCCAAAAGCAACAGGAAATTGAAAACAACCGCCAGGTAAAAGCGCAGCGGTTGGCTGAAAAAAGTGCTAAAATAATGGAAGACATGCAAACAAGGGTGCGCACTTTTATGAAAGAATATAACAAGACAAAAAACTACAGTTATATTTTAGCTACCGGTACAGGACTTGATTATTTATTTTTTAAAGATTCTACTTTAAACATTACCAACGACGTTATCAGGGGTTTGAATGCACAAATGAAAGAGCCTGCAAAACCATAATTTCAATCAATTTATATATCTTCAATCCCGTTACAAAGTAGCGGGATTTTTTATTGAATTGTTTACCGGAACAAAAACTTATTATGACAGAAAAGATAACCACGTTTAAACCTACATTGAGTTTGTTTGATGCCACAATGATTGTTGCCGGTTCCATGATAGGGTCCGGTATTTTTATTGTAAGTGCCGACATTACCCGCAACATTGGAAGTGCAGGTTGGCTGATTGCTGTGTGGCTGATCACAGGTTTTATGACATTAACGGCTGCACTTAGTTATGGTGAGTTGAGCTCCATGTTTCCCAAAGCCGGCGGACAATACGTTTATTTAAAAGAATCATATAACCCGTTGATAGGGTTTCTATACGGCTGGAGTTTTTTTGCCGTCATACAAACCGGTACCATCGCCGCGGTAGGGGTAGCATTTTCTAAATTTGCCGCTTACCTAATCCCAGCTTTAAG
>JANYFI010000604.1 GCA_025362765.1 Ferruginibacter sp.
GTAGGAGATAAAATCAGTTTGCCTATAGTTGTAGTGAATGGTGAATCGTCAATGGTGAAAGTAATAGCATCACTCAATTTATTTTTGCCAATGTACACTACTTCTTCATCCAAACTGGTGTTATAACTTTCTTTAAAATTATCTGCATAAAACTTGCTCAGCACATCGTGGCGTGCACTGGTAAGTCCATTGCTGCCAATACCGCTATTGTATTCGGTTTCGTAGGTAGACAGTCCATAACTGGCAAGGCCAACAATTACATCGCCTGCTTTTATTTTATCATTGCTGATGACGCTGCTTTTTGGAAAGCGGCAGGTCATGGTGCCGTTTACTGCAATGGTACGCACCACATCGCCCACATCCGCTGTTTCGCCACCTAGGTAATGTATATGAACGCCAAATGTTTTTAGCTCATCAAACAGTTGTTGAGAACCGTTGATTACCTGTGATAATACTTCTCCGGGAATAATGGTTTTATTGCGGTCGATAGTTGAATTAAACACAATATTATCATAAACGCCTACACATAACAGATCATCTAAATTCATTACAATCGCATCCTGCGCAATGCCTTTCCACACGGAAATATCGCCTGTTTCTTTCCAGTATAGATAAGCTAAAATACTTTTGGTACCGGCGCCATCGGCATGCATTACACTTACATAATCATCATCGCCGCCTAAATAATCAGGGTAAATTTTACAAAAAGCGTTGGCAAACAATCCCTGGTCCAGGTGCTTTGTAGCGGCATGTACTTCTTCTTTCTGTGCTGAAACTCCTCTTTTACTGTAAAGACTCATAAAAATATTTGAACCGCAAAACTAAATTTCAATTTGCAATTAACCATTAATAAATTTTCAGGTAGTTTTGCACCACTAAAAATGAAAGTTCACTACGATATACAACAGTTACCCTTGTTTCGCAATGCCGTTATTACCATTGGCACTTTCGACGGTTTGCACAATGGCCATCGAAAGATTATTGAATTAATGCGCAGTGAAGCTGCGAAAGTAAATGGCGAAACCGTGATCATTACTTTTGATCCACATCCACGCCAAATAGTATCCCGGGAAAAGGCTCCTCTTTTTTTAATCAATACACTGGAAGAGAAAATCAGCCTGCTGGAAAAATTAAGCATCGATCACCTGGTAGTAATTCCTTTTACGGAAGCATTTGCCAACCAAACTGCAGCAGCCTATATCAGTGATTTTTTGGTAAATACTTTTCATCCGCATACCATCATTATTGGATATGACCACCGCTTTGGCAAAGGCCGTAGTGGCGACTATCACTTATTGGAAGCTAAAGCCGCCGAATACAATTACACAGTAAAAGAAATTCCGGTATACATGCTACATGACATTACCATCAGCAGTACCAAAATACGCGAAGCAATTCTGGCCGGTGACATTGATACCGCCCGCAATTGCCTCGGCTACGATTATTTTTTTAGCGGTACTGTTATTAAAGGCAACCAACTCGGTAGAACCATTGGTTATCCAACCGCCAATTTACAAATTAGTCACGAAAATAAATTAATACCTGGGAATGGAGTATACGCAGTCTTAATTCAACATTCAACATTAAAAATTAAAAACGGGGGTATGATGAACATTGGTGTTCGCCCTACAGTTGATGGCGTCAACCGCGTAATTGAAGTGAATATTTTTGATTTTGATGCGGATATTTATGGCGAAACATTGACCATCACCTTAAAAAAACACCTGCGCAGCGAAGTGAAATTTAACGGACTGGAGGCGTTAAAAACGCAGCTGGCGTTGGATGAGATTGCTGCGATAAATGCGTTGAAGTGAGCCTGCCCCCGTCCCCTGAAGGGGAGTTATACAACCACTCTGCTTTTCTTTCGAAAGCAGTAAAAATGTTAAACCCACGATATGATGCACCCCAAACTTATACTTAGTTCATCTACGAATTGGACATGCTCAATAATGGTTTTCTGTAAAAGAGTGCGACGCCAATAAAGCTTAATAGCAGTACACCTGCGGGGTTCAAAAAAATAAAAAGCCAACAAAATTAAAGTGCATGCTTTTTACTAATACTGTCCGACCTAAGTTCACCCTTGGGGGACAGGAGGCTACATCATCTTCACCACCATCTCCTTTAATAAACTACCATCGCTTGTGCCAATATCGTTTACGCCAATACTTCTTAAATTGTATTCGTGTAACAACAACAGCGCTCTTTCCACTCCTTCGTAGCCGTAGATTTTTGCAGCGGCCAGGGCGTCACGGGCAGCAAAAGAATTGTTGTAAAAAAAAGGTTTGACGGCGTTTTCACTTTTATCCGCCATGCCAAAAATAATATAGAGTTTGCTAAAATAACCATACAGCGCAGGTAATACCATTTGTATAGGTGCAGCTTTGGGATTGCCTTCAAAATACTGGATGATACGAATGGCTTTGGCCAGGTTTTTTGTACTGAGGGCCGCCTGTAATTCAAAGGCATTGTACTCTTTACTTACGCCTACATATTTTTCAATGTCATCTTCGGTAATGGTCTTACGTTGGCCGAGGTTGACGGTAATTTTTTCCAATTCATTTACAATGCGGTTTAAATCGTTACCCAGGTGGTCTGCCAGCAACACTACTCCTTTTTGTGACAGGCTAAAATCCTGCGCCTTCACATATTCAGTAATCCATTCTGCCAGCTTGTAATCTTTAATTTTTTCGGAAAGAAATAACTCCGTACTTTTTTTAACCAGCCTTCCGAGTTTGGTGGTTTTATTAATTGTTTTCTCTTTATGGCTAACAATAAAAATGGTGGAGCTTAATGGATGATCAATGTAGTTTTCCAGCTTTTCAATATCCTTCATTTGCTGG
>JANYFI010000679.1 GCA_025362765.1 Ferruginibacter sp.
GTCCAACAGGGTTATTAAAGCTTCCGGATGCTGCCTGTACCACTTTAGCGGTACGGTTGCCTTGTGAAAAATAAATTATATCCGGTATGTCTTTGGTATCAAAAATATCATTTACCAAAAAGTCGTTTATGCCATCTTCAAAGCCACCATACAGGCGGATGCTTTTTGTAAGCTCATGTAATTTTACACCTTTAATAAGGCTAAGGTCTGGGTTGCCCAGGCTGTTGGCATGCACCACGCTTGCAGAGTAGCTAATAAATTTACCTAACAGCGAGCTGGTGAAATACCATTGCCCTACCCTTGTTTGCAAGGGTGGTATGGTACCAAAATTTATATTAGTAATGCCTAAGTTTTGTGGTTGCCCCTGAAAGTTGGAGCCTATCAGCAAAAAGTTTATGGCAAGCCCTTTTTCATTATCTACAATTTTTGGCTGCGCCGATGAAATGGTTAAATTAACTGCTGGCCCGTAGCCCTGGTTTTCTATCATTACCCCTAATTGCGCTGGTACAGATGGTTCTATCTCCGGCGTAGTTAGTGCATCATCGCCCAGTATGTTACGCTGCATAAAGTAATGCAACATTAAGTTAGGGCTTGGGTTTACGGTTAGCTGAACATCTGCCAACGGCAAAGTAACAATGGCCTTTGCATAAGGGTCCCAATAGCGCACAGAGCCACCAAAATTATATAGCTTAGGTGTAGTAGGCGCTGCGCCAATTTCCGGGATGAACAGGAATTTAACGGAGCCTTTTTGCTGCGCCGCTATTTTGCCTGTGCCGGTCACATCGCTAAGGTTGGAAAGGCTTTCGGTATTGATTTGGAAAAGCCCATTGCTTGGCACACCATTAATATCGGTAATCTTTATATTTACTGTTATAGAGTCCATCTTATCTGTTGGATGGCCGTTGAATATTTCCAGCGTGCCACGGAAAGCTTCCCTCGTCATGGTAAGTTTTTGGCTTAACTGTACCGTTACGGATGCACAAACAGATTTGCTTTGGGCATCCAAAATTTCATTTAAAGCCGCAAACTCTTTGCTATACATATCATACACAGATAAAAAGCCTTTTGCTATTGCTTTATTGGTTGCACTCACCATTGAATCTGAATAAGTTTTTACCAATACCCAATTAATAATTGTTGGGTATTGCGCATTAGGTGCCAGCACGCCGGTTCTTCTTGCAGCGATGGAAGTGTTCCAACGGGAGAAGAAAGCGTTGATAGCAGGAGCCTTTATCTCGAAGCCTGCCATGGCTGATAATATAGGCACTTGCGCTGATGGCCTAATAGAATCTAAGCCGATGATATAGGGTTCAAGCAATGGCCCTAATTCTTTCCATGCATCGCTGTACATCATACTGCCAAAGTATTCTTTACCCCATTTTTCGCGTGCTGCATAAGCATCCGTTACTATTAAGAAGTTATCGCGTAGTTGCCTGAACGCATCGCCCAATGGGGGTTCTGCCAGTACAGAAGCTTCTTTATTATTATTGCTGCTGTGCTGCATCGTCCTGCCCGCAACATCTGTATTTAAGCAGGTGCTTATTGCGCCGCCAATACCTACAACGCAACCAATAGGCCCTGGTATCACACCGGGTACGCAAGGTACAAGATCGGCCGCTCCACCTTTATCGAGCCAAACACCGCCTACACAAGACGCTGCACTAATAGCGCCAGCGGCACCACCAGTAGCACAGCCTGCAGCGGCACCAATTATATCATTGATACATTGTATGCAACTTTTCTTTTCTGTTACAGATGCGACCAGAGGCCCACCACCACCGCTACCACAATTGTTGCAAGGGCAGTAAGCACAGGTGGGGTATGAGCTACCGCCACCGCCGCCACCGCCGCCGCTAAGGTCCCATGGCGGGTCGACCGTACTTGGTCCAGCTTCGCAAGCACGGCCTGAGTAAGTGAACAGCACGCCGCCTTTTTGCCACAAGCCGGTGGTAAGGTTACATTTATACCAGTAGACTACGCTGGTAAAATCCTGGCAATTCAATGCCTGTGTTGACGATACCCGGCTTGGTGCGCTTATGCCCAAAAAGCTTGATATACGGCCTACGCTGTACTTGTTGCCTTTGCCGTTTACACCAGTACGCCTGCGCATAATAACGGGTACCTGTATGCTTTGCTGAGCCATTAAGTCGGCTGGTACATAATTGGTCATAAACTCATATTCTGCATCGCCGGCAGGCAAATTAACAGCTACATCTTTTGCCGTAATTAACCCATGGTTGGTAAGCGTTACATTAAATGCATACGTATCGTTGCCAGATAATTGCGGCATTGATTTAGGCATATCGATGGTAACTACGGGCATGGGCACATTAGTCTCAAACTGTGTGGTAAGGGTTATGTCGTATTGGTC
>JANYFI010000696.1 GCA_025362765.1 Ferruginibacter sp.
TATTTTGAAGGCGCAAAATAATTGGGTCGAACTGGTTAAACCATCATTAAAAAATGTATTGAACCCCTATTAAAATAAAATTATTAAAAACGAAATTTGAATTCGTCAGTACGAAAACCTGGGGTACATTGGGTACTCAATAGGGAATTAACAAAACTATTGCTCAAATTCACGCCTTGTTGTTAATTAGTTTTGATCCAATTATCACTGACACTGTAATGGATAAATTGAAAATTTCAAGAGGTAATGCAAATATGAGCCTGCGAATTTTAATGGATTGGCAGCTTATTTATAAAAAGGCAATACCTGGGGGATAGAAAAGAATATTTCATTGCTGAAAAAGATATATCGAAGAGGAGTCACCAGATAGGGAAGGTCCGGAAGCAAAAGGAGTTGAATCCGATGCTGGGAGTCATTGTCAGAATTGGTTAAAATTAAAAAAGCGGTTAAGCCTGCTGAAAAGGAATTTGAAAAGCAAATCAAAGTACTAAACGACTTTACAGTAATGATTGATAGTTTAGGCGATAAGTTGTTAAACTCAAAAAAAGGCGAACTACTTATAAAAATGATGAAGCTGGTGTTATAAATTATTTCCTTTACCCATCACACCAAATTATGAACTACAATATTGCCGGATACTGCATTTATCTGTTTTTTACGTTTACCATCATTGTTTATGTTGGACAGCTTTGCTACAAAAACGGAAAGGTATACAGTTTACAAATATTTAAAGGTGATATAGACCTTACTAACAATACTAATAATATCCTGCTGCTGTGTTATTATTTATTCAATCTGGGATATTGCCTTATTACGATTTATAGCTGGCAAACATTATATAGCTGGAAGGAATGTATTAACAGTGTCAGCATAAAGGCAGGACTTATTTTAATGAGCCTTGGCGCCTTACATTTAATGAATATTTCTATCCTTCTTTTCATTTCACACAAACAAAAATATTTTTCACACCAAAATCTATCATCATGAACACTCATCTAGTCGAAATCGCTTACTACATTTACTTACCCATTGCCATAGTGCTTACATTTTACGTTGCTACTACCCTTTTTAGGAATAGCAAAGTGTACATGCGGGATATATTTAACAATCGGGAGGAAATTGCCATTAGCACAAACAGTTTATTTAAAATCGGTTTCTACTTGCTTAATCTCGGTTTTGCGCTGTATATTTTACCCATCAATGAAATACTTACAAACAATCAAAGAGTTATTGAAGCGCTGAGTTTTAAAATTGGCGGATTTAGTATCTATTTGGGGATCATGCTCTTTTTAAACATGTATTTATTTTTCAGGGGTAAAAAAATTTCAAAAATTAAAAGGAATTTAAGTGATGCGCCGGTTGGAAATTTGTAAATCTTTGAAGTTTATTTGCTTCTAATTAATAATTAAATCCCATTGCATAATTATAAGGGATGGCGCAATGGGATTTTAAGTTCCTCTTGAAATGCTGGCTTGGTTTTCCCTGCTTTATTTTTCGATAATAACAAAACCACCTGCAAAACCCCAACACAGAAAAGAGCCGCCATCAGTATATACTCGTTCCACATTTATAACGTTACGCAATGCGATAATAAAAGCAATCAATTCCCCAAATTAAAAAAGCCCCTCATTACTGAAAGGCTTTTAAAGCTGTACCACGTACGGGACTCGAACCCGTGATTCCTCCGTGAAAGGGAGGCGTCTTAACCTCTTGACCAACGCGGCTTATTGCTAAAGGACGGCAAAGATAACGAGTGAAGGTTTTTCAGCCAAATTTTTTCACAAATAATGACAAATAAAATTATGGGAGATACCGGCTAGTCTTTATCTAAAATATCCGGTCTTCGTTGAGTGGTGCGTTCAACGGCCTGTTCGTGGCGCCATTGCTCAATTTTGGCATGGTTACCACTCAATAAAATATCGGGTACTTTCCAGGTTCTGAATTCAACCGGACGGGTATAAACTGGTGGCGCCAGCAAATTATCCTGGAAAGAATCGGTGAGGGCAGAGGTCTCATCATTTAACACACCGGGCAATAAACGGCCAACTGCATCTACAATCACGGCAGCCGCCAGTTCACCACCACTCAATACATAATCGCCGATAGAAATTTCTTTGGTAATAAAATGATCCCTGAAGCGCTGGTCAATACCTTTGTAATGGCCACAAACAAGCAGCAGATTTTTTTGCATTGATAACTTGTTAGCCATTTGCTGGTTGAAAGTATCTCCATCAGGAGTTAAAAAAATAATTTCATCATAGCGGGTATTTTGCTGCAGGCTTTCAATAGCGTTTACCAGTGGTTCTATCATCATCACCATACCGGCGCCGCCGCCAAAAGCATAATCATCTACCTGTGCCCTTGCATATGTTGTGTAGTCACGCAGGTTAAGGCAGTTTACTTCCAGCAAACCCTTGTCCATGGCCCGTTTCATAATGGAATGTGCAAACGGGCTATCCAGCAAAGCCGGCACTACAGAAATGATATCAATTTTCATGATGTAAAATTAAGCGGCCAAAAAAAACAGGTGTATGCAAATGATAAAAATGAAGAAAAGAGTTCCCAATTGTTATAAGTCAATTAGTGTAATCCGTAAAAATTCGTGTAATAAGATGGTTAGAAGTCCATAAACCCATCAATTTCTCTTTTATCTTTTTTAGTCGGTCTTCCTTGTTTGCTCATGCGTTTGCCGGTATGAAAAGTAGCAGCCTGGAAAGTAATCCTGTCTAATTCGTCAGCGGGCGTGATATCGCTGTAGTAAGTAATGGCTTCGCTGTATTGTACCCTGTGATCTAACAATCCCATTACTTTAATCACCCATCTTTTGGATTCGGTTTTTACTTCATATTCATCACCAACGGTCACTGTTTTAGATGCCTTTACATTATCACCCTTTAGCTTCACTTTACTTTTGTCGCAGGCATCCGCCGCCTGGCTCCTGGTTTTAAAAAGTCGAATGGCCCACAAATATTTATCAATGCGCAGTTTTTCTTTTTCCATGCTGCAAAATTAAGTGCTTTGTTGGTTTCACACAAAGAACGCAACGGAAACAAAGAGAACAACGAAAATCCTTTGCGCCCGTAGTAGTCTTTGTTCACTTTGTAAGAAACGGAACATAGCTGATTATTTACCTTAATTTAGTTTTCTAAAAATTATCAGGTATGAATTTTAATGGAAGGTTTGTTTTTTCGTTTTTTATTATGGTGATGTTGGTACCCGTTGTACAGGCGCAATACCGGATTACCACTCAATTTACTCCAGACGGGAATAGCTATTACCAAAAACAAAATGGGGGCATAACAAAAGTTGATATCAAAACCGGCCAGTTAACTCCGGTAGTTACAGCCGCACAACTAACACCAACTGGTGGTAAGACTTTATTAATTGCATCCTTTGCATTTAGCGCCGATAACAACAAGCTGATGGTGTTTACTAATACCGCCAGAGTATGGCGTTACAATACCCGCGGCGATTACTGGGTGGTGGACTTAACTGCCAATAAATTAACCCAACTGGGCAATGGCAAACCCTCGCAATCACTGATGTACGCTAAGTTTTCGCCCGATGGTAGCAAAGCGGGGTATGTAAGTGAACATAATATTTTTACAGAAGATATTGCCACAGGAAATATCACACAACTGACAACGGACGGTACCCGTCAACTAATCAACGGTACTTTTGACTGGGCATATGAAGAGGAGTTTTTTTGCCGCGATGGTTTTCGCTGGAGCCCTGATAGCAAACAAAT
>JANYFI010000745.1 GCA_025362765.1 Ferruginibacter sp.
CGACGATAAAGAAAACAAAATCTATAAGGCCGTTTTTATTGAAAATGAGTATCTCAAAATAATGATTCTTCCTGAATTGGGCGGGAGGATACAAATGGCTTTTGATAAAATAAAACAACGGCATTTTGTTTATTACAACCAGGTAATAAAGCCGGCCCTGGTTGGGCTAACAGGTCCATGGATTTCTGGCGGCATAGAATTTAACTGGCCGCAACATCATCGCCCCAGTACTTTCGAACCGGTAGATTATACGATTGAAGAAAACAGTGACGGCAGCAAAACAGTATGGGTTAACGAGGTGGAAAGAATGTTTCACACCAAAGGCATGGCGGGCATTACATTGCATGCCGGTAAAGCATATATCGAAATAAAAGGCAAGTTGTACAATAGAACGCCGCTGCCCCAAACTTTTTTATGGTGGGCCAATCCTGCAGTAAAAGTGAATGATGATTACCAGTCAATTTTCCCTCCAGATGTATATGCAGTGTTTGATCATGGCAAGCGGGATGTTTCCTCTTTCCCCATCGCAACAGGCGTGTATTATAAAGTAGATTATTCTCCCGGTACGGATATTTCACGGTATAAAAATATACCGGTGCCTACCTCGTATATGGCGATTACTTCAAAATATAATTTCATGGGCGGCTACGAACATGATAGCAAAGGAGGCTTGCTGCATGTGGCGGATCATCATATATCTCCCGGCAAAAAACAATGGACGTGGGGACATGGAGAATTCGGCCAGGCATGGGACAGAAACCTTACGGATGAGGATGGTCCTTACATTGAATTAATGACAGGAGTGTACACCGATAATCAACCGGATTTCTCCTGGCTTCAACCGTATGAGGAAAAAATATTTACACAATATTTTATGCCCTATTCAGAAGTGGGCGTAATAAAAAATGCGTCAAAAGAAGCAGCGGTTGGAATTAATTTTGAGAATGACTATGCAGAAATAAAATTGTATGTAACTGCTGAGTATCCCAGATTGCAAATCACGTTGCTTAATAAGCAGGAAGAACTATACAGTGAAATAATCCATGCATCTCCCGAAACACCTTATACAAAAAAGATTACTATTGAAAAAAATAACTCTGCTTTTGATACTTCCGTTATTGTAACCGACCTGGATACAAACAGTGTATTGGTTACCTATACAGAAGAGAAGCCAGGTGAATTGGACATACCCTCACCTGCCCGTGCAGCCAGGCGGCCCGCCGAAATGGAGAATACTGAACAATTGTATTTAACCGGCCTGCATATTGAGCAATATCGCCATGCTACTTATGTTGCCAAAGACTATTATGAGGAAGCTTTGCGGAGGGATAAAAAAGATGTACGCAACAACAATGCCCTGGGACTTTGGTACCTGCGCCGCGGCAAGTTTTTAAAGGCGGAAGTATTATTCAGACAGGCAGTTGAAACAATCAGTGAGCGTAATCCAAATCCATACGACGGAGAGCCATCCTATAATTTAGGAATCGCATTAAAAATGCAAGGTAAAAATGATGCCGCATTTGATGTATTTTATAAAGCCGTGTGGAACGATGCATGGCAGCATGCAGGATACCTAGAGCTTGCCAGAATTGCGTGTATTCGTGGTAATTGTTCAGAAGCACTGGAGCTGATAGATAAATCATTGGTAAGAAACTATAATAGCCATACCGCAAGGCACGCAAAAACTTTTATACTTAGAAAGCTGGGTAAATTTGAAGAGGCATTGGCTGTATCGAAGGCCGCCTTGAAAATTGATCTGTTCAACTTTGGTTGCTATTTTGAAAATTATATTTTGTATAACAACTTACATGATATAGATAATGCAACACACAGTCTTAACTTATTAAAAGAGACAAGCAGGAACTGGCAGAATAATTTTGTGGAGTACGCTTTCGATTACGCCCATGCAGGTTTATGGGAAGAAGCCAGCAACCTGTTAGAAATTCACCTTGCCGAAAACGAAGCACCACAACCAATGGTTCTTTATTATCTTGGATATTTTGCCAGCATTGTAGCGCAAAATGAAAAAGCAATTAACTATTTCATAAAAGCATCTGCTGCTAATTCGGATTACTGTTTTCCAAACAGGATAGAAGATATTGCCGTGCTGCAAAAAGCTACCGCATTAAATCCAACGGATGCAAAAGCACTTTATTATCTTGGTAATTTATGGTATGATAAAAGACAATATGAAGATGCCGTTACTTGTTGGGAAAGTTCCATAGCAATAGATGATTTGTTTCCAATTACGTTTCGCAATTTATCATTGGCCTGTTACAATAAGTTACAGCAAAAAGATAAGGCAGTGCAATATTTGGAAAAGGCTTTCGCACTGGATGAAAGCGACTCCCGCATTTTAATGGAACTGGATCAGCTATATAAGATAATGGGGAAGGGAATTGCAGAGCGTCTGGCTTTACTGGAGCGTTATCCATTATTGATAGACATGCGGGATGATTTATACCTCGAAAGAATAACGTTGTACAATAACCTTCAACAATTTTCCAAAGCAAAAGAATTATTATCCGCCAGAAAATTTCATCCCTGGGAAGGTGGCGAGGGCAAAGTGGTTGCTCAGTACCTGCTATGCCATCACGAGCTTGCCCGTCAGGCGATTTATGATGGTAAGTACCAGCAAGCGTTGGAATTACTGGATGCAATTGTGCACTACCCGGTAAATTTGGGAGAAGGTAAATTGTATGGTTCACCGGAAAATGAACGGCAATATTTGACAGCCTGTGCTTATGAAGGATTGGGTTTAAATGAAAAAGCGATTGCATCATTTAAAGACGCAACAACAGGTAATAGTGAACCAGCCCAGGCGATTTTTTACAACGATCCGCAACCCGATAAAATAATTTTCCAGGCCTTGTCATGGATTAAACTGGGAGACCTTAATAAAGCCAAAAATATCTTTGAAAACTTTATTGCCTTTGGAGAAAAGCATGAAGAAGAAAGCGTGACCATTGATTATTTTGCTGTATCATTGCCCGACATGCTTGTTTTTGATAAGGATATAAACCTCAGCAATAAAGTTCATTGCAAATACCTGACAGGACTTGGCTGGTTGGGGTTGGGTAATACTGTTTTAGCCAGAAGAATCATCCAACAAGTATTACACATGGACGTTAATCACCAGGGAGCCATCACCTTCCTGCAGATGATTCCTTTCTTCGAAAAAATCAACAACGTTTCATCCATCAACTACTAATCTTATCATTTCTAATTTTTTTATATGTTCAATGGTGCATCTAATTCTTTATCATTAAAAACTGAGTTGTACGGCACCGTGCAAGGCAGAGAAGTATATAAATTTTCTTTGGTAAATAGTTTTATGCAGGTTGATATTACTAACCTTGGCTGCGCCATTATAAATATTTACACACCCGATAAAACAGGAACGCTGGAAAATATAGTGGCAGGTTTTAAAGACACCAAAGACTATCAGCATAACCGTGATTACTTCGGATGTATTGTAGGCAGGTATGCCAGTCGCATTGCGGGTGCAAGGTTTAATTTGAATGGAGAAAATATTAATTTATCTGTGAACGATGGAGAAAATCATTTGCATGGCGGATTGGATGGGTTCAATAAAAAGATATGGAACATTCATTCCTTCATCCGGGAAAAAGATAGAGCAGGCATAACGCTTGAATATATAAGCACAGCTGGTGAAGAAGGTTATCCGGGCAATCTGCATGTAACCGTTCAATACTTTCTCAATGGTCAAAATCAATTACACATTGTATACAATGCTGAAACTGATCAGGCAACTCCGGTTAATCTTTGTAATCATTCTTACTTTAACCTCACGGGTTTTCAATCACCCCTAATCCATGAACACCTGCTGCAAATAAATGCGGATAGTTATACAGAAAACAATGAGCAAAGCATTCCTACGGGAAATATTTTAGCGGTAGCGGACACCGCACTCGATTTTTCGGAACCCGTAAAAATCGGTGACCACATCAACGATTTTCCTGTTGACCTGGGTTTTAATCATAATTTTATTTTGGTAAAAAATAACGGACAAAAATTAACGCTTGCCGCAAAATTATCGGATACTGAAACAGGGAGAAGTCT
>JANYFI010000493.1 GCA_025362765.1 Ferruginibacter sp.
CCTTCGGTAACCAAAAGTTAACCGAATGTTCAACAAATAATCTGTCCTGCAATGCAGCGGGAGGGCCACCAGTTCAACTGGTGGCTTTTTATTTACTATCTTTTTTTTGATAAATATCAATGTGCAAAATCAACTTCAAAATTGCCTTTGATTCTTTCTATGGATGGATTAAAATAGCCAAATTTTAAATCCGGAAATTCTTCGCGGATTAGTTCCATCAGTTGCTTTACACCCATGCATTCGCCCGTTTCCGTCACCCCTATTTTACCGAGGTACCAATCAGGATCAATATTAAAATTGCGCCATTGTATCATACAAAGATCTGTTTCCCGTATGAGTTTTCGCAGGGCTTCATATTCTTCAATGCTATCTGTCATACCAGGGAAAACAAAATAGTTAATGCTCGTCCAGCCGCCATAACTGCGTACTATTTTAAGACTTTCTATTAAATCTGCAAACACATAGTTATTGGGCCGGTAATAAGGAGTATACACGCTTTCCCGGGCAGAGTTGGTGCTTACCCGCATACTGTTTAAACCCGCTTCACACAAAGCTTTTACCGCCGCAGGTTTGCTGCCGTTGGTATTGATATTGATGCTGCCTTTTTGGGTATGTTTGCGAATTTCAATGATGCTGTCACGCAAAGTTTCCCACATCAGCAATGGCTCGCCTTCGCAACCCTGTCCAAAGCTGATCAATGGAAAAGGAGCTGTCTCCAGATGAGGCACGGTAAACTCAACAATCTCTTCCGGTGTTGGCCTAAAAGTTAACCTGTCCTGCGTACTCACAATCGTTTCTTCCACCGGTTGAAAACTGATACAACCAATGCAATTGGCATTGCAGGCCGGTGAAGAAGGCACCGGACATTCCCAGCGGCCCATTGCCAGGTTTCTAGCAGCGGGGCAATTGTAAGTGAGACAACAATTCTCCATCAGGTGTTTTATCAACCTGTTATGCGGGTACGTTTTTACCAGGTAATCGGTACCGCTGGCAATCTGCTTTTCATCGTAGCCTTCGCATTCCTGGCGAATGTCATTTTCAATTCGCACCGCAGGTACATAAAACCGTTCGTTCCACCAGCCTGCAGCTGTGTAACAAAATAACGGCAAGGTGGGTGCGTTGGGTGCTGTTTCATATGCTGCCATGTACAAGCCCGTGTGCGCCGGCGGAATAAAAGCTGCCACAGCCCACCCCTTTTCGCACAGCCGCATCTCGCCAGTGTTCACATCAATGCCAATGCCTTTTCTGCCGGGCAGTTCGTAAAGGTTACCGCCATCAGGCAATTCAATCCAGTCGCTTTCCTCAATGGGCAATGCGTCCCACCCACTGCGGCCGGTTACGTAGAGCGAGGTATCTTCAAAAATATTTCCTTCTCCGTCTGAGTATAAAATATAAGGCGTCATAATTTAATGGATAATTGATAATGTTTAAATGGACAATATTTCCAGGACGATAAATTTCCACCGCAGGTAATCATTTCCTTTACTGTCGGCAAAATTCGTCAATTTACCTCAGTTGCTCAACTTTTAAATTTTGAAGTGGCAGGTGTGTAATGAGCTGGATGTGAGTTGGCAGATGCTATCAAGACAACTCGTTAATTGGCTGATGTATACTTCGCCAGTTTTGCTGAGAGTTGGTATAGGTAAAACTATTTAATGATACTATTGTACGGAAAAACGGATACTTACTTTAAACCCAATGCTATGCATCAATGAGGAACGTGCCCAAATCAATAACTTCCCCTTCGCCTTTTTTGTATCGTTCTACTGATACAAGGTTTATGTCTTTCATTAATTTACTTTCAAAAACAGGAACCTTGCTTTTATATACTACAAAATAAAAATCGGGGAAGGCTTCGAGGTTGGCTAAATCTCCAAATGCTTTATGGCGAAAAGAAACTTTAGCACAGCCATTTTCATCCAGCATACTTTCGCCAACAAAATCCTCGTCGAAAATATCTTTGTCAAACAGGCGAAGCAAATATTCGTTTCCTGTTACAGCAGCGTCTGTTCCCCTGGCAATAAAGCGGGCGGTTACCTCAAACATCATTTCAGCGTCTAACGAAAATTTGTTCATTGTCGGGAGTTTTTTATTCTTACCGGAGGAATGTTTAAAAGTAAGAAATAAAAAGTCAAAAGTCAAAAGT
>JANYFI010000802.1 GCA_025362765.1 Ferruginibacter sp.
ATATCATTAAACGATTTTTCAAAACGCTTCAGCGATTCTATTTGCAACCAGCGTAAACCACCCCGCATAGGTACCTGGTTTTCCGGCATATCTTTTACAATAAACTCAATAAAGTCTGGCACTTTGGCGTCTGTGGCGCTTCCGCTTACGTTATCTTTTGGTATAATGATATCTGCCAAAATTGTAATAGTTGCCATTTCTTCTTTTGTAAAAAATGTTTCTGCATTTAGTTTTTTAATCACTTCCAGTTCTTCGGGTGTGCGGCTTAAATCTACTGCTGTAGCAGGTTCTGTTGATGCCGTGGCTGCCTTTTTATCAGCAGGGTTGCAACTCTCTATCAACATGCCGGTGGCTGCAGTGCCTACCAATAAAGCTTTGATCGATTTACGTCTGTCCATAAAAATATTTTTATTATTTATGCGCTGTTTTTAAAATAATTGCTGTTAGATATTCTGTTTTTTCAACTGATCAACAATGTATTCACTCGCCCTCATTGATAAGGCAAGAATGGTCCATGTAATATTTTTATCACCCTGCGAAACAAACTGGCCCCCATCTACATTGAATAAATTTTTGCAGTCATGTGCCTGGCTCCATTTGTTGAGTGCAGAAGTTTTTTTATCATCGCCCATGCGAACGGTACCTGCTTCATGAATAATATTGCCTGGGTTTGCAAGGCCATATTCGTTGTCTTTATTATCATCTCCCCAGGTAATTACAGCACCCATTTTGTGCATAATTTCCCTGAAAGATTCTTTCATATGTTTTGCCTGGTTAACTTCCTGCTCGGAGTATTTTGTATTAAATCTTAAAACAGGGATGCCGAATTTGTCAACCACATTGGGATCGATCTCGCAATAGTTGCTGGCCAAAGCCAACGCTTCACCACGCCCTGCCATACCAACATTTGCACCGTATAAATACCGCTGATCTTCTTTTAAGGAAGCGCCATATCCGCCAGCTTCTTTTGTTTTTCCATTGATAGACACTTTGCCATTTTGGCCTTGTATGCCCATACCAATACCGTATCCTGGCTGCTCCATACCTCCACCGTACTCAATATGATAGCCTCTTGCAAAATCAAGTTTCTTATTATCGCCCCACCATGGAGTGTACACATGCATGCCACCCACACCATCTTCATTGTATCTTTTACGGCCCATTAACTGGGGCAGGTAACCACCCATGGACGCACCTGTTGAATCATGTAAATATTTTCCTACCACATTGCTCGAATTACCAATACCATTGGGATGTTGTGCGGATTTTGAATTCAGCATGAGCCTTGCACTTTCGCAGGCACTGGCCGCCAGAATTACTACCTTGCCTTGCACCTGGTATTCCTGCATGTCTTCTTTAAGCACATAAGAAACACCGGTGGCCAACCCATTACTCGGATTGGTCAATACTTCTCTTACCATGGCATTGGTTACCAGGTCTACATTGCCAGTTGCGATGGCTGGTTTTATCAATACAGAGGAAGAAGAAAAATCACCATACACTTTGCAGCTACGGCCACACTGCGCACAAAAAAAACAGGCGCCTCTATCTTTATTTATTGGTTTGGTAAGGATGGATAACCGGGAAGGAATAACCGGAATACCAATACTATTACCAGCATTTTTTATAAATATTTCGTGCAGCCTTGGTTTGGGTGGCGGCAGAAAAAAACCATCCGGGTCGTTTAGGCGTCCTTCATTGGTGCCAAACACGCCAATCATTTTATCAATCCTGTCATAGAACGGTTTTACATCATCGTAGCTAATCGGCCAGTCGTCGCCCAGTCCATCTACACTTTTATGTTTAAAATCAACTGGTCCAAAACGTAAAGAAATTCTCCCCCAGTGATTTGTACGGCCACCTACCATACGGGCACGCCACCATTCCCATTTATCGCCGGGTGCATGGGTAAAGGGCTCGCCTTCGATGTCCCAGCCATGGTAACAGCCATCAAAGTCTCCAAATGGCCTAAACTTCGTACCGGCGCCTCTACGGGCAGATTCCCAGGGGTTTTTTAATTGTGAGGAATGAATGGCGGGATCAAAATTAGCGCCTGCCTCTAAAAGGCACACCTTTAAACCTGCATTGGCCAGCACATATGCTGCCATACCGCCGCCTGCGCCGGAACCTACAATAACCGCATCGTATTGTTTAGGTTGTTTTTTAATTTGCAAACTATCGCCCATGTAAAGAATATGATTTTTTAATGCGTTAAATGAAAAATATCAAAATGAAAAATACAAAAGTTTTAGGTCTTGCAATCACTCCGTGTAAACTTTTTATGTTTTTATTGATGAATGGAATTTATAGCAGTCTTTAATAAGTAATTTTAAAAATGTGTTAAAGTGATATAAGATATTAGATGCTGACTCTTCAGCCACGTTTTAATGGCACGCTGCTATTGCGTCTTATGCAACCGGCAAAACAGAAATTATTTATTGTGATTATAATCTTTATATAATGAAACGGCATGGTGGTGCAGAAAAAATGGGATTGATATTTGTACTAATTCATTCGGGCAGATGTAATGGCAGAAAGGCATATCGGGGGCGCTTTTAAGGCAATAATACCGATACTGTGACTTTCGAAAAATCGATGGGCGCAATATGAGTGGAGGCGATTTTTGTTCTGCTTCAGGAGGTTGTATTGTGTTCACAACTGTGGACGCTCACTGCGGCATTCTACTTTAATTTACGTATTTTGAGTGGTACTTTTTTAGCTAATTAAAAATTTACAATATGATTTCATTGCATTTATCACTCAACGAAAAAAAAGAACTCCGTTTTTCCGGTCTTGGCACAGCAGGCTATATCTGGAAATGTAACCTTGATGATGAAACAAAATTAAAGGTGGAGAAAACTTTTGCAGGTACGGATAAAACAGCAACTCCTACGGGCGCGAGTAGTGATGAAGTTTTTTACCTCACTGCCTTAAAAAAAGGAACAGTAAATGCCACTTTCATTCAATTCCGTTCATGGGAACCAGAAGCGTCAGCTATAAAAAAAGAAAATTATAGTATTGAAATTAGTTAAGCAATTGCCTACTATCATACTTTTTTGTACCTATCCCGCTGTTTTATTCCTTAATAATTTTTTTCACTATTACCCCGTCAGCAAATACCGCCCTTACAATGTATACTCCGGCCGGGTATCTTGTTACATCGAAGTTATAGAGCGTTGATCCCGTTCCCGAAATATTGGTTTCGGCAATTTTTTGTCCAAAAAAATTAAATAACTGTATACTTTTTAAACCAACAGGGTTAGGATAAAACTGAACCGCCACATTGTTTTTTACCGGGTTAGGTGTTACCAAAAAGCCGGTCTTTTTTAAATTGGGATTAATGGTGATGGTGCGGATATTAATATCATCCAGGTATATATTGTTTTCATTGCCGGTAGTATTTCTAAAAACCAGCATTATTTTGCCCTGGTTAATAAAACCAGTAAGATTTATGGAGTCTTTCCGCCATTCACTGGCGGCAGGAACAAAAGCATCCAACCTAGGTGCCAGGGTTGTTATAAGTGAAGAATCCCATTTTTTATACAAACTGGTATAAGTAACTCCACAATCTTTACTTACCAGTACCTCAAGTGTATCCCAATTATTGCCAACTGTATTGATGTCTGAATAAACCGATGCGGCTACCTGGAAAGTGAAAAAAGCAGAATCCACATTAGACAGGTTTACTTCAGGTAAACGCAGGTCATCTTTTTCAAACAGGTTTGTATAATCAGCGTTTCTAATTACAGCACTTGCATTTCCCGTTTTCGCAGCGGTTGTTGTTCGTTCCCAGGTAATGCCTTTATCAGGGTTTATAATGTCCCAGGCTTGTGGAGGAAATGTATTGCCTTCAAAGCCTTCTGAAATAGTTGATACCGGGTCAAAGTACTGTACAGTTGTGGTCAGTGTATCATTGGCGTTGTTTTGATCAGTGCCGGCGTTGGGCGCAGTAACAAATATTTTTACCTGGTGTATGCCGGCAGTAATGGTTACGGCATTTAATGTAACGCTGCTTGTAGCTAATGAGGCGAGTGTACCAGTCCAGGCATAAGTAACGGGTCCGCCATTATCAATAACGGTTTTTATCGTCAAAGAACTTAAGGTTTGCAGTCCCATGTTGCGAATAGTTACCTGCGGTATAAATGAGCTGGCACAAATTCGATTAACTGGCGCATCAATTGTTTTTAACTGTGCATCCAGCGTTTTAAGTGCCACAGGCGTGCAGCCATCAGAGGTAGTTAGCGAGAGCCGGTTGGTTAGCAGGGCGGTCTGCATGCGTACGGCCTGCCCTTTTGTGAACAGCACAAGACAAGGATCAAAACTGTAATCCATATAATTCTCGTACATGATGCCATTGCCGGTTGGGGTGCAATTATCTGTTTTTATACCACTATAACAACCTGTAGTAGCGTCGGCCTGGTTGGGCGTATCATCCACAAAATCGCTGCCGGTGCAGGCACCGTTATCGTCACCCCAGATATGATATAAATTGAAATAGTGGCCGGTTTCGTGCGTAAGGGTTTTGCCGCCATTGTACTGTAGGTAATCTTTATCAGTGGAGCCGGGCAATGAACGATAATCAATCACAACACCTTGTTCCAGGGGAGCACCGTCATTTGGGAAAGTAGCATACCCCAATAATTTATTTGTCAAAGGGCAAATCCATACATTGAAATATTTGTCGCCATTCCACATATCAACACCACCAGTACCAATATGTTTTACGCCGTCGTTGCTGTTTGTAAAAGAAGTTTGAGTGGTAGTTATTCTCTCAATTCCGGTAGTAATGTCGCCTGAAGGACTACGCTGCGCCAGGCAAAACTGAATACCTGAGTTACCAATAAGTGGTTTAAAATATGACGGAACATTGGAAGTATCACTATTGGAACCAGAGTAATCTTTATTCAACACATCCAATTGTGCCATTATTTGTGCATCTGTTACCAGTGATTGGTTGGCTAGTACAACGTGAAATATTACCGGGATGGTATAGGCTGCCTGTGGCCTTGCACCGGCGCTGCCACCCACCAATAATTTGGCAGTTCTATCCTGCACTGTTTTATTAAATCGGTCGAGTTGTTGGTTAAAGCGGGCTTTAAAAGCGGGATCATTTTTAAATTTTTGGTTTAAACGAATCATCGTAGCACATTTTTCCTGGGGGATTAGCTGACTTTGTTTTTGAGCAGACAGGTCTGAAAAAACGCCATTGAGTAACAATAAAAAAGGCACAGCGAATAAATTCTTCATCGATAGATTTTATAGTATAAAATTACAAAAGCCGGAGAACTTTAAAGTAAACAAACGGTTAACGGCTAAAGTATATTGGTTAGTTAAGTGGTAAATGTTTTCGTTAGTATTGATATACTCAATAGTAAATATACAGATAAAGCGGTTGTTTTGTTTTTCAGTGAAGGCTGCTGCGTTAAAATAAAACTCATCAGTGCTGAATCACCAGTTTTTGCACCGTAGTTCCTGTTGCATCAATGGATCTTACAAAATATAGACCCGCCGGAATACCGGCAATATTTATTTTACAGTTGCCAACAGTAGTTCTTACCGACAACATTTTTTCGCCTGTGTTACTGATAATAGCCACCCACCCGTTTTGTACTGTATTACTTATGATTAAAAAATCCTTTGCAGGGTTGGGCGATAGCTTTAAAGTTGCTTTTTTTGATGCAATCGCCACCGTAGGGCTGTAAAGAAATTTCCCGTCGGTGTCAATCATCTTCAACCGGTAATAACGGGTTTCCTCACCATCATTGTCGGGCCTAAAGTTATAGTCGTACAACAATTTTCCACCGGGCTTCATTGCAATTTTTATAAAGTTATTGCCTGTTTTACTTTCCTCTATTTCGTAGCTGGCATATCCATCTTCGCTTACTTGCCATTGCAAATGGGTATTGTCTCCTTCCTTTCGTCCTGTAAAAGCAAGTAGTTTTACTGGCAATGGTGCAGATCTTACAAGAGTAATATCATCAAAATAAACATTAATAGCAGGAGGATTTAAAATGAGTTTTGTTTGCAGCCTGATTCTGATAATTCTTGTATTAACCGGTGCAACTCTTGTATCTGTATAAGGATTCCATTCACTGCCAGAGCCGTCATAATAAGATTGCCAAATGCTTGCGTAACTTACACCCAGTATGTTATTGGCTGCATCAAGATAGTCCACAATAAATCGCCCCTGGTCTGTTTGGTTACTTACCGGCGTTTGCATATATCCTTTAAAAGTATAAGGCATAGTTCCTGCATCAATTGCCGCCGCATCAACAGATACATCAATATCCTGTCGCAGTTCAAAAGGCCCCTGAAAAAAAGTAGCGCAACCAGAATAAAAAACCGTTCCACCTGCGGCACCAGTAGTATGGTCAAAAGGATAATTGACAGACCCGTCGGGTATCATAGTCCAGTTTAGAAAATTGTTCGTGGGTGCCAAATTACAAGTAGATGCTCCCTGACTGATAATACTCCATCCTGTTCCACGCGGTAAATCTTCTGCGTTAGAATTTACTACTAAATTCTGCGCCTGCGGAGTGGTGAAATAGAAAACAGCGGCAAATAAAAGTACAATTTTTTTCATGCAGTAGGTTTGTATAATTGAATATCGGTTTTTCGTGTAAGATCGATGAAATAAAGCATTAAAATTTATAAATGCACAAGTTATTTATTTAAAATGTTATGCAAAGGCGGTATAAAAATACAGGATACAAATAAATAATGATCGGCAACAAAGGGTGATTTTTAAGAAAAACTTTAAAATGTTATAATCGGTTTAAAAACAAACATGATGAACAATCATATTTAAAGTGGAGAAAGATCATATTTAATTAATCTTTTTTGATGAATTTTTGTATCTAGTTAGTTAAAAACAATTATTCAATTATTAAACAATTTTTATGATCAACGTAGAAAGTAAAAAAAGGCTGAACGGAGCATCTGATATAAAACCAGAACTGAAATCATGGGTAACTAATATAGCAAGGCAAACCAACGCTGAAAATATTCATTGGTGTGACGGTTCAAAAGAAGAGTATGACAGCATTTGTAACAGCCTGGTAAAAAAAGGAACATTCATTAAACTGAACCAGGAAAAACGTCCAAATAGTTTTGCCTGTTTTTCTGATCCAAGTGATGTGGCAAGGGTAGAAGACAAAACATTTATTTGCAGCAGAAGAAAAGACGATGCCGGCCCTACCAATAACTGGATGGAGCCAACTGCCATGAAACAAGTTTTAAATGGGCTGCTGGATGAATCCATGAGCGGCAGAACACTGTATGTAATTCCATTTTGTATGGGACCTTTAGGCTCATCTTACAGCAGGTATGGCGTTCAGTTAACCGATTCTGAATATGTAGTGGCAAACATGTACATTATGACACGTATGGGAGAAGCTATTTATCCGTACCTTAAAAAACATGATTATGTAAAATGTATCCATACTGTGGGCGCACCATTAGATCCCGGCCAGGCGGATACCAAATGGCCCAACAATCCTACCACAAAATACATCTCTCATTTTCCTGAAGAAAGACTGGTTATTTCTTACGGAAGCGGATACGGCGGAAATGCTTTAATGGGTAAAAAATGTTTCGCCCTGCGCATCGCCTCTGTTATGGGAAGAGAAGAAGGATGGCTGGCAGAACATATGCTGATACTCGGCGTTGAATCTCCTGAAAAACAAAAAACATATATCGCCGCCGCTTTTCCGAGTGCCTGTGGTAAAACCAATTTTTCTATGATGATTCCTGCAAAAGGAGT
>JANYFI010000809.1 GCA_025362765.1 Ferruginibacter sp.
TCATTTGCTTGTTTTAATTCAGAAATATAACGGTTAATTAGACAGTAATGTTGGAGAAATAGTTGCAAAAATTGGTTAAATGCACAAAATTTCTTAAAAATAGTGCAAATGTACGCTTAAAAAACGGCATTTCATAGTGAAAAGCAAAAAAACAATGATCAGTATTGCCCTTTCTTTTCAGAAAAGCCAGCGGTGCAGTTGCGTTCATAATCTATTTAAAACCAATCAGTCATCTTAGTTATGCCTTTCATTTTAAATTTATAGCAAGGGCTAAAAAATGGAACGCCGATCTAACTTACATTTGCAACATGCTAACCGATTTACGTTCAGATACTTTTACTAAGCCCTCGGCTCCTATGCTGGAAGCTATGTTTAGTGCCGCTGTTGGGGATGACGTTTTTGGAGAAGATCCTACAGTGAATAAACTGGAAGCAATGGGTGCTGAAATGTTTACCATGGAAGCCGGCTTATTTTGCCCCAGTGGCACAATGACTAATCAGATTGCTATAAAGGTACATACCCAACCGGGTGATGAAGTGATTTGTGAAAATTTGAGTCATGTGTACATTTATGAAGGTGGCGGCATAGCGTTTAACAGTGGGTGCCAGGTAAAAACAGTTAAAGGTAATCGCGGAAGAATAACAGCTGAACAGGTTACAGATGCCATCAATCCAACGGATATACATAAAGCGAAAACCAGCCTGGTATGCCTGGAAAATACCGCTAACAGAGGAGGTGGAAGTTGTTATGATTTTGCTGATATTCAATTGATTAAAGAGGTATGTTTACAAAATAATTTAAAATTACACCTGGATGGCGCCCGCCTTTGGAATGCCTTGGTGACTAAAAAAGAAACGGCTGCTCAATATGGCAATGTATTCGACAGCATTTCTATTTGCCTGAGTAAAGGGCTTGGAACTCCGGTTGGCAGTTTATTGCTTGGAAGCCGTGAGTATATTCAAAAAGCCCGGCGGGTTAGAAAAGTGTTTGGAGGTGGTATGCGCCAGGCAGGCTATCTTGCTGCGGCAGGAATCTACGCATTGGAAAATAATATCACCCGTTTGGCAGTAGATCACGAACATGCACAACTAATTGCCGTAGCGCTCCGAAAGAAAAACTGGGTGGGCGAAATAATGCCTGTAGAAACTAATATCCTCATTTTTGAAGTAAAAGTTCCTTACTCACCAAAATCACTCGCAGATAAACTGGCAGAATCATCCATTCTCGTAATGCCCATCTCTTCCACACAGGTTCGCATAGTAACTCACCTGGATGTGAGTACTGATATGATTGAGAATCTGATTGGCATTATCAACAATTTGTAATATTTATAGCTGTTTGCGGTATGAATTTCTGGAAAAGAATAGACAAACAGTAACTTTGTAGAAAAACTTTAACCCATTAAAATATACCATCCATGTTTCCAACAATTAATCCTGTAGCAACCAAATCATGGCAGGCATTACTACAGCAGTATTCAGCAGTAAAAGATGTTAAAATAAAAGAATTGTTCGCCGCAGATAAGGAACGCTTTAATAAATTTTCTATCACCACAGAAGACATTGTATTTGATTATTCAAAAAATAACCTGTCAGAAAAAACCCGGCAACTACTATTGCAACTTGCTGAAGAATGTCAACTTAAAGATGCCATTAATGCAATGTTTGCAGGCGAAAAAATCAATGCAACGGAAAACAGGTCAGTTTTACATACCGCATTAAGAAATTTTTCGACAGAGCCGGTATTGTCTGATGGCCAAGATGTAATGCCGGAAGTGAAAAAAGTGCGTCAGCAGATGAAAGATTTTTGCAGCAAAATACATTCAGGTGAATGGAAAGGTTATACGGGCAAACCAATAAAATACATCGTCAATATAGGTATTGGTGGAAGCGATCTTGGCCCAGTTATGGTTACTGAAGGATTAAAACCTTATTGGATAGAAGGTATACAACCTTATTTTGTAAGCAATATCGACGGAACGCATATTGCGGAAACATTAAAAAAGGTAACTCCTGAAGAAACGCTATTTTTAATTGCTTCAAAAACCTTCACCACGCAGGAAACAATGACCAATGCCCATACAGCCAGGGATTGGTTTTTACAAACTGCTATTGATGCTGCGCATGTAGCTAAACATTTTGTTGCTTTAAGCACCAACGAAACGGACGTGGTTAAATTTGGTATCGCCCCTGAAAACATGTTTGTATTTTGGGACTGGGTTGGTGGCCGCTATAGCTTATGGAGCGCTATTGGCTTATCAATTGCGTTGACTATTGGTTATGATAATTTTGAAAGTTTATTAAAAGGAGC
>JANYFI010000020.1 GCA_025362765.1 Ferruginibacter sp.
GATTTTCCTGCGGAAGATGTTTTGGCGGCCGCAAAAATAAAGCTGCCAGCGCAGGGCACAACGTTAAGGCATTGATGGCCGATATGCCGATGGCTACTGCCAGTGTAACGCCAAATTGTTTATAAAATACACCCGTAGATCCACCCACAAAAGTTACCGGTATAAACACCGCCGCCATGATGAGCGTGATGGATAAAATAGCCCCGGTTATTTCCTGCATAGCATCTACAGCCGCTTTACGGGGCGATTTATAGCCACCCTCCAGTTTAGCGTGTACTGCTTCCACCACCACAATCGCATCATCTACCACAATACCAATGGCAAGTACCAATGCAAAAAGGGTAAGCAGGTTAATACTGTAGCCAAAAATATATAAAAAGAAAAAAGTACCGGTAATACAAACCGGAACCGATATGCCATGAATTAAGGTAGAACGAAAGTCCTGGAGAAAAAGAAATATTACGAGGAATACCAGGCCGAAACATTCCAGTAACGTAATAATAACTTTTTCAATAGAGGCACTTAAGAATTTATTGATATCAACAATGGTGGAATAATGGATGCCATCGGGAAAAGATTTGCTGGCGTCTTCCATTACCTTTTTCGACATATCAATTACCTCGCGGGCGTTTGAACCCGGCGTTTGACTGATGGCCATACCCACAGCGGGATAGCCGTTCAGCGAAGCTGCGTTGGAGTAGGACAGTGCCCCAATTTCTACCCTGGCAATATCTTTAAGATGCAATATTTCTCCAGTTGTTTTCGCCTTTACAATGATGTTCTCAAACTCCGAGACAGACTGCAATTTTCCGGTGTACGTAATTACATATTGAAAACTCTGGTCTCCATTCTCGCCAAATTTACCTGGCGCTGCATCTATATTTTGTTCGTTCAGTGCTGATTGTACATCCTCTGGCGAAAGGCCGTACACACTCATCACATCCGGCTTAAGCCAGATGCGCATAGAATAATCGCGGCTGCCAAAACTATTGGCGTTGCCCACACCGGGTACCCTTTTTATTTGCGGCAGTACGTTGATGTTGGCATAGTTCTGTAAAAAAGTCTGGTCGTAGGCAGGCTTATCGCTGTATAGCGCAAATATCAGCACCATGCTGCTTTGCTGCTTTCTAACGGTAACACCCACTTTTACTACTTCCTGCGGTAACTGGCTGGTAGCGCTGGATACAAGGTTCTGCACATTCACCGCGTCTTTATCCGGGTCGGTACCTACCTGAAAATAAATCTGAATAGATGCGCTTCCGTCGTTGGCGGCAGAAGACGTCATATAGGTCATGCCTTCTACACCGTTGATGGCTTCCTCCAGCGGAATGATGACGTTGCGCAATACTACTTCTGCATTGGCGCCGGTATAACTTGCGGAAACCTGCACTGTGGGCGGTGCAATGTTTGGATATTGCTCTATTGGTAACTTGGCAAGGCCCAGTATACCCAGCAATACAATAATGATAGAAATAACCGTACTGAGTACCGGCCGCTTTATAAATGTTTTAATCATTTTAGTTGCCTCAAGGTATTATTTAAGCTTTGCAAAAACTGAATCAGGAGTGGCTTGTTTTGGAATAATGGTGGTACTGTCTTTTAAACCAATCAGGCCTTCCAGTACAACAACATCACCTGCCTTTAACCCGCTGTTTACAATAAAATACTGGCCATTGTCAGAGGGCATAACTGTAATTGCACCGCTGCTTACCTTATTGTTTTTATCCATGATATATACCAGTCTTTTATCCTGCAATTCATACGTGGCGCTTTGGGGAATTACCATGGCGGAGTCAACATAAGTGGGCAACCGCACGGTAGCGCTGGCACCACTGCGGATAATACCCAATGGGTTTGCAAAGACCGCTTTGAAAGTTGCTGTACCAGTTTCTGTAGAAATAAGCCCGCTGGCCAGGGCGACTTTTCCTTTTTCGGGATAGACTGATCCGTCTGCCAGCAGCAAAGTGGCCGCGGGCATGTTATTGATCTTTTGCTGTAAGGAAGCACCCGCAGTAGCGGAAAAATATTGCAACAGTTGTTTTTCGTTGAGCGAATAATAAGCATACACAACAGCGATGTTGGATAGGGTGGTAAGCGGTGCCGTATTGCTGCTATTGATCAATGCGCCGATCTTATAAGGAATCAAGCCGATTACCCCGTTGGCCGGACTGCGCAATACGGTGTACCCTGCGTTGGTGCGGGCATTGGCCAGTGCGGCCTTAGCCTGGGCCAGGGCAGCTTCCTTTGCCTTTAGCGAATAATCCGCAGATTGTAATTCAAATTTACTCACGATATTCCGGTCAACCAGCGGCTTTACTTTGGCTACCTGCATTTTTGCGGCATCCACATCCGACTCGGCACTACGTATCATAGCCGAGGCGGTAATTACTTCCTGTTCATATTGTGGATTGCTGATGCGGAATAACAATTGTCCTTTTTTTACAGCCGCACCTTCCTGCACATACACAGCATCCAGGTAACCGTCAATTTTGGGCCTTATTTCGATAATCTCCTGTCCTTGTATAGTAGCCGGAAAATCGAGGTTTACCGAGGCTTTACGGGGGCTCATGGTGAGTACCTGGTAAGCTTTGGGCGGTTGATTGGCCCGGGAATCCGTATTTTTTTTATCAGCAGTATCACAGGAATACAGTAGAATGCATACCAGTGTGGCGATATTCAGGTAGTGTGTTGATTTCAATACTATTTTTTTTTGCCCACAAGTTAAATCAGGAAGTTTTAAAGAACGCAATAAAAGTAGGGGTGTTTGAATTTGGCAGAATAAAAATGCTGCGAAAAAGCTAAATGCTGCGACAAAACGAATTGGGCCAAATCTATGGGTGCGATTTAAATTTCCGTTGGTTTTGGAGACAGTGGCCGCAGAAAAACCTGCACCATATATTGTGGCCGGTACCGAAGGTGAGACCGCAATAGCATACCATTACTAATAAAAATACCGTCCGGATTAAAGGGGTTACAAACAGCTGAAAAGTAGCGAAACTCCAACATTCCGGAGGCTGCAAAGTAAAAGTAACCCGTCTTCAAAAAATAAAAGTCTTTTCAAATACGCGAATCAATTTCTTTCACTACAAGGATTAATTAACATCGGGGTTTCGCAGGTAGTTTTGTTTTCGTTGAAAGATGGAGCGGCGAAAGCTCTG
>JANYFI010000033.1 GCA_025362765.1 Ferruginibacter sp.
ATTTTAAGTAAAGGTAATCCTGCGAGAATGCTGTTGATTTTTTCATCACTGGGCATTGTTGCGCTGTTCACCGGTATGGTAACAACAGGTATGGTAAGCGCCTATGCGTTTATCAGCGTGGGTCTTTTCTGTAGTACTTTATGGCCATGCATCTTTACATTGGGGGTTGCAGGTTTAGGTAAAAACACTGGGCAAGGCAGTAGCCTGCTGATTATGATGATTATGGGTGGCGGCCTTATCAGCGGACTCCAGGGATGGCTTGCTGATAAAATAGGCATTCAACTCAGTTACATCATTGGCGTTGTATGTTTTGCGTATCTTGCATTCTATGCTATTCGTGCCAAGGCCGTTTTAAAATCGCAGGGTATTGATTACGATGCATTGAATGCGGCCGGCGGACATTAATACAGGTTTCTTAAATACCGCAGTTTCTTTTTTTTGAATTTTAATTTTTTACTTTTTATGCTCAAACCATACGCAATAGGTATTGATGTTGGTGGTACTACCACAAAATTCGGCATTGTAAACCGCCACGGAGAAATTATAGAACAGGATCGTATCTCCAGTATTGCTCATGACGTGGTAGAAGATTTTATCGATGACCTCTGTGCCAAACTGTTGCCCATGGTGAACAGAGCCGGGGGAATTGATCAGTTTTTAGGCATTGGTATGGGTGCGCCCAACGGTAATTTGTATACTGGCACTATTGAATATGCGCCCAATTTAAGATGGAAGGGCATTATTCCCATCGCTGAGTTAATGCGCAAAAAATTTGGCCTTAAAACAATATTAACCAATGATGCCAATGCCGCTGCCGTAGGCGAAATGATGTACGGCGTCACAAAAGATATCAAACATTTTATAACCATTACTCTGGGCACAGGTGTAGGCAGCGGTATTGTAATTGATGGAAAAATTGTGGTGGGCTATGATGGCTTTGCCGGTGAATTGGGACATACTATTATCCGCTACGGCGGCAGAACCCACAAAAGCACCGGGGCGCATGGCAGCCTGGAAGCGTATGCGTCAGCAACTGGCGTAAGGGAAACAGCCATTGAAATGCTAACAGAACATCCTGAAGTGCCCAGCCTGTTGCGCAATTATTCTATCAATGATTTAACCAGCGAAACAGTATATGATTGCGCTATGCAGGGTGATGCCATCGCCAACAGGATATTTGAATTTACCGGCCAGATATTAGGCGAATCATTGGCTAATTTTATTATGTTTTCATCGCCGGAAGCTATTGTATTATTTGGCGGTCTAACCAAGGCGGGACCATTATTGCTAAACCCCACCAGAAAACATATGGAAGCGAACCTGCTGCCTATTTTTCAAAACAAGGTAAAGTTATTGTTCAGCGAATTAAAAGAAGCCGATGCGGCCATACTCGGTGCCAGCGCCCTTATATGGGATACGGTAAGAGACGAGAATGGAGCGTTTTAATGTTGTCAACACTATAAAATAAAAAGCCACGCAAAACGTGGCTTTTTATTTTATACATATTTGTGTGGAGAAAATTATTTTCTACCTCCCGCTCTTTTCTTTCATCCAGTTATTTTTTCCCCAACCTTTAATAACGTGTTTATCGCTGTGGTAAGATGAACGCACCAATGGCCCGCTTTCTACATAATCAAAACCCATTTCATATCCTATTTCACGCAGTTCTTTAAATTCATCGGGATGTACAAATCGCTGCACCTGTAAATGTTTTTTACTTGGTTGCAGGTATTGGCCAATGGTAATTACATCTACTTCGCTTTCCCTAAGGTCCTGCATGGTTTGTACCACTTCAACCTTTGTTTCGCCTAAACCCAGCATGATACCGCTTTTAGTACGCATACCACCCTGTTTTAAAATACGCAACGTCTCCATACTGCGCCAGTATTTAGCTTGTATCCTTACCTGCCGGGTTAATCTTTCAACGGTTTCTATATTGTGTGAAACCACTTCCGGTGCCGCATCAATTATACGCTGAATATTTTCTTTTTCCGCCTTGAAATCAGGTATCAGTGTTTCCAAAGTAGTAGCAGGATTTAAAGCCTTGATGGCTTTGATGGTATTGTTCCAAATGATGGAACCTCCATCTGCTATTTCATCCCTGTCAACAGAAGTAACTACGGCATGTTTTACTTTCATCAGGTGAATGGCTTCTGCTACTCTTTGCGGCTCGTCCCAGTCAATAGCTTCCGGTCTGCCGGTAGCCACCGCACAAAAGCCACAGCTTCTTGTACAAATATTACCAAGGATCATAAACGTCGCTGTTCCTTCACCCCAGCATTCGCCCATATTGGGACAATTACCGCTTTCACAAATGGTATGTAATTTATGTGTGTCTACCAAACTTCTAACATGGCGGTAATCTTCACCAATAGGTAATTTAACCCTCAGCCAGTCTGGTTTTTTTATTTTAGGTGCTGTAATTTCATTTAGCACGGGTAACTCAGTCATTCAAAAAAATTTAGCGTTGTAAATAAAACAAACCGATAGCAGTATGTTTTAACAGTAAAAGGCATTATTTTCTTTTACCAAACAACATAGAAAAATATAAGCTCACAAAAAGGTTCTTCGGCGTTGAAAATACCATCTGTGGAATTCTTTTGGTATAATATTCTGCTGTGATGCCTACTTCAATGGCGCTTAATACTTCATTGTAGCGTCCATAATCAAAGCGCATGGCGGCTTTGGCATATGCTCCAGGCGTAAGTTTTAAATTGCTCCAGCCCTTTCCCAAATTAGGGCCTGTAGCCTGCAGGTAATATAACTTATTACTGGAACTAAAGGTACTGCTGTCGGCACTTTCGTACCGGATAGATTTTCGCTGTCCGGTGATAGTATCAAATACATCCAGGTAATAGGGTCTTAACAAGCCAAGTGAAATACCACCACCAACATTTGCTGTAACTGCCACACCGTTTTTATTGCTTTTATTACCCAATAAAAATTGTTGCTGTACACCTAGTTTTACCGGGTAGAAAAAATTTATTTTCCCAAAGATGAGTGAAGGACCTGCATAGGTTGGATTGGTTTGCTTGTCTTCCTTGGCATGTTTGCGTTCGGAGATATCGAGCTGAAATAATAAAGATTTTTTGATAGACTGGGCTCTGCCTATTTCCAAAAATCCTCCATACCCGTCATTGTTTAATTTAAAGCCAAACGCAGTATGTTTGGTGTATGTTACCACGCCCTCTTCCTCCTGTTTTATAAGGGCGTTGATCTTTTGACGGTGTTCTTCCTTTTTATCTTGTTTTGTTTGCTGCGCAAACAAAACCGGCGAAGCCACTACTAACAGAACAATGAAAAATATTTTGTGCATGATAACTTTTTACTTCAGTAAATTTATACAAAAATAGTACAATGACAGCAACCATTCAATACGAAGGTAATTTAAGATGCAATGCTACGCACGTGCAAAGCAATTCTTTAATAGAAACAGACGCTCCAACAGATAACAGGGGAAAAGGAGAAAGGTTTTCTCCTACTGATTTAGTATGTACCGCACTCGCCACCTGCATGATCACCACTATGGCAATGAAAGCAATCGATATGGGAATTGAGTTGAAAGATACCATTATTGAAGTACAAAAACACATGGCCAGCGAACCAAGAAGGATTGCCAAAATTGATGTGGCCTGCACGTTTCCGGCA
>JANYFI010000046.1 GCA_025362765.1 Ferruginibacter sp.
AAAGAAAAAATGGAAAAAATAACCTCATTTTCAGCAGCTGACTTATTCAGTCACCCGAATTACGGTAGGCTATTTTTTGCATTTAAACACTTTCATAAATTCATTGTTTATTGCAACAAGAATTAACCTGTCACCGCTATCTGTCGTTATAATTTTCATATCTTTTACATCACCATCCACTTTAAAACCGCTCATCGCCGGCGACACCGCTTTAAATTCTTTTCCTTTTGTTCCTTTTAAAAAACAACCGTATGAAGCGTCGTACCTGCCTGTCATTACTTCTGTTTGATAGTCATTTCCTGCAACCAGTATGTCTTTTATACCATCACCATCCATATCAGCGCTTATAATGGCATTCACCGGCGCAAACTGTGCTTCCGCCGGTAACGGGTGCATAATGAATTGTCCATTGCCTTTGTTTTCCAGCCAGCAACTGCGTGTTTCATTGCAGGTTAAAATTTTCAACTCTTTTTTATTTGGGAATATCTGATCTGCTGTTGCATTTGCGTACTCTTTATTTAACAAAAACTTCTTTTTAATCAATGGCACCTGTGCGGCTAACTGATCCCGGCTTATAGAAGGATATAATTTTCTATCTCCATTTTCAGTTTTAATATAATAGAACATAACAGGATCAATACTTCCATTGTTATCAATATCTTCTGCATATAATTTAATAGGAGATTCGGCTGAAGCCTGGTAGTGGCAGTTCAATCCCAAATTGCCGGCTACGAAATCCATGTCTCCATCGCCGTCTATATCTGTTGCAATCAGGCTGCGCCAAAAGCCATTCATATTTTGCAAACCGGTTGAGGAGGTAATATCAGTAAACTTATTGCCGTCATTTTTAAAAAACTTTACGGGCATATATTCGCCGGCAATCACCAAATCAGGATGTTTGTCATTATTAAAATCTGCAAATTGCGCCGCAGTAATCATACCAGCTTTTGCTAATTCCGGACACACCATATTAGTTACATCAGAAAAAATACCGTGATTATTTCGCAGCAGATAACTTTTTGGTGATAAAGGATATTGTTTGGAAACACGGCCACCTATAAAAACATCTATATTGCCATCTCCATCATAATCAGCTACAGCAACGCAACCTGCGATGGTTCTTACGTTGGCAGGAATTGCATCCGGACTCAATTTAAAATTTCCTTTTCCGTCATTTAGATACAAACGTGGCTGATAATATTGTGAAGTATCGCGGAAGCGCATTCCACCGAAAGTAACCAACAAGTCGAGATCCCCATCGCCGTCAGCATCAAAAAATACGCTGCCTTCATCTTCTTCAAACTTAGAGCCTAACTCAAAATTTTTACCTGTAAAAGTACCGTTGGATTGCTGCATAAAAATTTGGGGATCCGAATTAAATCCAGCACCCATGTAAAAATCAATCTTACCATCATTATTAATATCACCCGTTGAAATAAAAGGGCCTAACTGCGAATATTTTTGCGGCAACAAAATCTGTTCCGCATAATCGTTAAATTCAACAGCGGTGTGTTTATACAAAGCGTTTACTTTATCTGTAACATCTGTAAAAATTCTTTGCGTAGTATTTGGTTTTGATGGGTACCAATGCCCCGTTGCCTGTTGTTGATTTAATGTGTATACAGAATCAGTCAACAGGTTTTGCATCACTTGCTTTTGATCATTCGGCCAAACAATCACCACTGAATCGGCCTTCGTATTTTTCCCTGTACCAAATAAAATTTTTGTATCTACAGAAGATAAGTAACCCCGTACCGGATATTCTTCCTGCACCTGCGCTTTGCCATTGTTATATACAAATACTTTAGCGCCGAAACCTTTTCTATTTAAGCTGTCACCCTGTAATATGAAACTTATACTGTGGTTGTTTTTGGGTGTGTTAGGTTTGTTTTCATTATTGATCAAAATAAAGGCTTCTTTATTGATATTATTTACAACCAAATCAAGATCCCCATCATTGTCAAGGTCTACATACGCCGCACCATTTGACATGGAAGGCTCCTGTATGCCGGATGAATCGGTGCTATTTGTAAAAGCATAACCACCATTGTTTAAGTACAAATAGTTTGGCAGCGCAACATGATTCAACACAACCAGTTTATCACGCAGTGCTTTTTTTCGCTGTTCTCCCGTCGCCGTTTGCCCTGCGTTTTGACTGAACGAAATAAAATCCGCGTTAATAAAATCCCTGCCAATGCCATTGGTAATATGTACGTCTTTAAAGCCGTCATTATTAAAATCGGCTAACAAAACACTCCAGCTCCAGTCTGTTTCGCTCATGCCTGTCAACTGCCCTATCTCACTAAAAAAAGGTATTGAAGTGTCTCCCTGCTGGTAATTGCCATTGTTTAATTGCACCATGTTCCGTGAAAATTCCGGGGTATACCCCAGGTTTCTTTCCGACTGGTACCTTTCATAATTCATCAAAGAATATGTTTGCTTCTTTCGAAAGTTATGTTCCGGCATCATATCAACCGTTAGGAGGTCAATCAGGTTATCATTATTGATATCGGCAGCATCACACCCCATACTACTGTAGCTTTGGTGCTTTGTAGCCCGGCCAATTGCATTTGTAAAAGTGCCATTTTTATTATTAAGCCATAGCTCATCATTTGAAACAAAGTCATTGCAAACATAAATATCAGGCCATCCATCCATATTAAAATCACTCACCGAAACCCCTAACCCAAACCCATCTTCTTTAATACCCGCCTCCATTGAAACATCTGTAAACAAAGGGTGATTTAATCCATTTTTATTACCATCGTTTCTATACAATTTATCGTTTGCCCGCGAATGCCCACTCAAGTCTTTTGGAAACAGGTAATTAGCCGAATAAGAAGCGTTGAGCATATAATTAGATAAATACATATCCAGGTCGCCATCTTTATCATAATCAAAAAACACTGCCTGGGTTGAAAAGCCAGTGCCCTCAAGCCCATACTCAGCAGCCTGTTCTTTAAACGTATTGTTATGCTGATTGATGAATAATAAATTGCGAGCAGGCGTGCCCAGCGTTTTACCATAAGTACAGAGATAAATATCATCATACCCATCTCCATTTATATCAACTACACTTACACCTGTTATCCAATCGTTGGTGGTTAAACCGGCACTGACCGTAATATCTTCAAAACGATTGTCGCCTTTATTTAAATAAAGTTTACTACTTACCTGGTTGCCGCAAAAAATAAGATCTTTCAAGCCATCATTGTTCACATCAATAACACCAACTCCCCCGCCCATATAGGCAAACTCATTCAATGCGTCGCCAGGCATTTTGGTTTCATCAATGGTGTTATTGAATGTAATGCCTGATTCAGCGGGTGATAAAGACGTAAACAGCTGGTGTTGTTTTTGATCTTTACAGCTAAAAAAAAAGCAGCAAATGCTACAGGCCAGGCAGTGTATTATTATTTTATTCTTCATGCAACTTGATTGTTGTTGTTTTTTATTATTATCTCCCATAAAAATAATTGATTAATTTATAAGGTGTATTGTGTGATGGCACATTAGCCGCAGACAATAATCCTTCTGCATTATAGGTTCTGTCAATATCCACAGTTGATCCGCCCGAAAAAATAATTACTCCATTGCGGTCTTTATCTATAGTACCTGTTGTTACCTGGTCAGGCATATTTTTATAGTTATTGTTAAATGGTGATTCATAGTAAAGCTTGTACTCGTTCAGCACAGCAGCATTTTTAAAGTCTGCATGATTTGGATATGATTTTGCATAAACAAAAACTGTATGATATTCCGAACTTCCACCAGACATACTCGTGATACCATTCGCCCGCCTGACAATCGGATACACCACATTTTCAATAGCAGCCTGAAGATTGCCCCCATCATTTGTATAGCTTGCTGCGGAAATAAAATGTGTCGCACTATTATAAGATGTATCTACATAGACTGAATCGTACCTGCTGCCTCTGGTGCTCTTCAAAAGGCCGCCAGCGTCATATTCACATAGCAGGGTATCATATCTGAAAGTTTCAGCTGGTTTCAAAGATGAGATACCTGCTATGCCATAGGTGTATTCAATTCTTCGCAATACCCGGTTGCTTCCATCAAGCAGTAAATGAACTTCCATCGTTTTGTTATATGAAGGATCGCCATCCGGGTGGCTTAATAATATAACTTCATTGCCAATATAATGTATAGTAACCGCCACAGCGGGCACCGCATTATTTTTATTTTGTATAATTGAAACAATCCCGTTTGCATTATCGTACCCAAATGCCGTATATAATATATTGCCGTAATTATCTGTAGATTCTGTGCGCAATAACCTTGTTACGCCCTCTGTAGATTTTTTGCAGGAGAAAGTTAACAACGAAATAAACAGTAACGCCAGGATTCTCATAAAGCAACAAATTTAATCAAGGTGTCAAAATCATTTTTTACCCACGGTCACTTTAATTTGCGTAAACGAATGCGGTGGAAACGTGAACGACAATTTGTTTCCTTTCAAATTTACATCTTTTGTTACAGACATATATTGAGCCTGCTTATCAAAAGAAAACAATGCATTTATATCATCGCTATTTATAACACTTGCTACCACTTTGCCTGAGAAATCAACTGCATTGCTGATAATATCTGCTGTAATAGATTTACGCTCGCTTCTGTTAATTACATTAATAAATACCGCATTATTTTCTTTTGAATAAACTGTAGTTGCATCCAGGTAATTAATGCCTTTATAGATTGGCGTATTAAAAGTATCGCAGGCAACATATGTATCAACAGAAGTACCGAGGCAATTATTTGAAAACAACTTGAAGGTATAAAACAACGGCGATTTAAAAGTGCCATTTTTAGGGTCGCTGGAAAGCAATGAAGTTGCCATAGTGAAGTTACCCATCTTCACCACGTCTGCATGGCGAATAAAGGAATTCAAACATTCTGCAATTGGCAATACACCCATAAAGTTTCTTCCAAAAGTTCCCCACTCATCAACCGATATGCTGATGTTATTTTTAAAATTCATCCTTGATTTGGCCGTTTGAATCTGTGCTGCAACAAGCCTTATTTTTTCGTCAAAATCCATAGCGCCATTGCCAATATAATTGTTATAATTATCCGGCGTACCACCTTCCCAATACCGATGGATTGAAAGGTAATCTATTTTATCGCCGATGCCTTCGAGTACAGTCCTGTTCCAGTCAAACCATTTATTTGTGGGCTCATAGTATGATGAACCGGAGCCTACTAATTTTATTGTGTTGTCAACAGCCTTCATTGCTTTGGCTGCTTCTCTTGCGATCTCCACATAATCTTCGGCATTCTTATGACCAAGTTCCCAGGGAGCACCATCTACTTCATTTCCCAAATCCCAAATCTTGACATTGTACGGTTGCGGATGACCGTTCTTTGCACGCATATCAGCATAATAAGTACCCCCTTTATAATTGCAATATTCAACCCAATAGGCTGCATCAAGTATTGAACCCAAACCAAGGTTAACAGCCACCACATTTTCGCTGCCGATAGCCTTATTCAGTTTCATCCATTCATCAGTACCTACATGATTATTGTCTTTTCCGCCCCATGCCAGGTTGATGCGAACGGGACGCTGGTCTTTAGGTCCAATGCCATCTTTCCAGTCATAGCCCATTAAAAAATTCCCGCCCGGCCAGCGCATGTTGGCCACTTTTAATTCTTTCAATGCATCAACATAGTCTTTTCTAAAACCATCTGCATTTGCCAATGGCGAAGAAGGGTCGTACAAGTTTCCATACAGGGTGTTGAAATCTACGGAATCAGGCAGCCCCATTCTTCTCCCGTTAAAATGAATGGGCTCCATAAATACGCCGTATATGTTCGGGTCAATTTCACCGATGGCTCTGTTAACATCAATTTTAATGGTGGCATTTTGCGCACAGAGATATAGAGGAAATGCTGATAATAGTGTAAAGAATATTTTTTTCATAACAATTATTTCATAATAAAAAATCTACTGAATTAATGACAATTATTCAAACTTCATCCAATCAACTTCAACATTTGCACCGGTTTTTAGTGATATGATAAGATGATGAATACCTGCTTCATAATTTAACAATGGCACCTTTATTTCTTTCCATTCCATTGTTTTTGAGATGACAATTGTTGAAATTACAGGGCCATTCATATTATCCAAATGAACCTGCAATGTGCCGCCAGTTGTGGATACAACTTTTACAATAACATTCTTTAATTTCTTTTTACCAAAATCAACAGTGTTGTATTTTATCCATCCGCCATTTTTTTCGAAGATTGTTTTCCAGCCTTTAAATCTGTTTGATGTATCAATAAAATTGATTGATACATCGTCACTTTTTTCGCTGTAGCGGTCAGGTTGAATGTTAGCTATTGCATTGGTTACGCCAATGCCCCGCAATGTTGGAATTACTTTTTTAATGGTGCCATCTACATTAAAGAATAAGCTATCCGCCCGTATGGAACGTGCTTTATCAAAGCTGGGCGAGTAATCGTTGGAATGATAAAAAAGATACCACTGATTTTTATATTGAATGATGGATTGATGATTTGTCCAGCAGCCGGGCGTTTCATCCATTATCACACCAGTAACTTTAAATTCACCCAAAGGACTATTGCCTGTTGCGTACTCAAGCTGTTCAGTTTTGTCAGCAACATGAGGATAGGTTAAATAATAAATACCGTTGCGTTTAAAAAGATACGGCCCTTCTTTCAACCCTTTACCAGGCAATGTTCCCAATGTTTTTATTTCACCATCTAATTCCAGCATATTGCTTTTTAGCTTCGCACCGTAAATATTTCCGAGCGCCCAATACAAGTAAGCCTGCCCATCATCATCAATAAAAACATTTGGGTCAACGCCATGAACATTTTTAACAGGTTCAGCTTGCGGAACAAAAGGTCCGGAAGGTTTATCCGCTACCGCGACACCAATTGCAAAGCCCCGGCCATAACTGGTATCTTTTGGAGCTGTTGGGAAATAGAAATAATATTTACCGTTTTTTTCAATGCAATCCGGCGCCCACATGCTGTAACTATTTTCCTTCACCCATGGAATTTTATTCTGCGTAACTACAATGCCGTCATCTTGCCAGTCGGTTAAATTCTTCGATGCAAACACGTGATAATCTTCCATGCAAAACCAGCCAACACGCCCTTTACCTTCGGTGGCAATAATATCATGTGATGGATATATATAAACGCTGTCGCCAAAAACCCGTGCAGATGGGTCAGCGGAAAACATATGTTGAATGAGCGGATTCTGCGCTGTTAATTTAAGCGTGATTAACACAATTGATCCAAAAAACAACAAAAATTTCGGGCAATGTTTCATACTGTAATTATTTACCGTTAACTAATTGTTGTGCCGCATTCGCAAGAAAAATATAATTGGCGCAGCCGCCAACCGTTACTTCGTTTTCGCCCCAGAAGAAAGGCCAGTCTTCTTTATTTTCAGGAAAATCAGGCTTTATGATTAGTATGCCCGGAACGATGCCTCCGGCAATAAAACTAAAGTTTGCTCTATTGTTGCCATAAGTAACTTTTTTAGATTGGGTACCAACAGCTGATACAAAAGAAATATTCGAATAAGGATGGCAACCGAAAATATAATTTAGTCCTTTGTACACATATTCGGCATCAATAACATCCGGATAAAACCTGTTGGCATAATAATTTACGGTGGCGAAACTTACCACGCCGCCGCTGCCGCCCCAGCCACCTGTTGCTACCGGAACACCATAGGGATTTTGCTTTCCATAATCATCACAGGTAGCTTTGTACTTCACTACGTACGCTTTTAATTTCTTTTTATACGCTTCATCCATGTAAGGCAATGCCTGCAATGCGGGCTGCATTCCAAACTGAACAGATTTATCGAGTATTTGCCAAACGGCCTCTTTAAATATTGATGCGTATTGCTCCTCTTTTGTGGTGATATACAATTGCAATGCAGCGGACATTTTAAGACTTTTTCCAAATCTTTTTGAAAAGCCTGAAGTATCTGTTTTGCTGATGCTGTCATCTTCATTCCATAACTTTTTTGCATAAAACAAACTTTGTTCGGACAGGGTATCATCAAAACCTTTTAACGCACGACTTGAAGCAGCCAAAGCTGCTGCTGTAAAATAATCCAGGAAGGTCGTTCTTTCTGTGAAAGCCCAGCGATCGTCCATAGTGCCACTTGATTTGCCATCGGTTTCGTACGATTTCAGATTGGGATTATAAGGAAGATTATCCGTTTCGTTGATTGCATCGCCGAGATGGTGATACTGGTGCAAATTCGGAACAACAATTCCTCTTACAGGATGGCCAACATTTTTTACCTGTGCCACCACATTCAATGTACCGTGTTCAATTTGTTGCAAAATATCCGCTTTCCCGTCGGGCCGGTGTATGTCAACATATTTTGTAGAATAATCAACAAAGGTTTCATCACGGGTTGGTTTAAATTTTTCCCAGGTGTCAACAAGGCTCAGCAACGCATCGCAATGCGAACCTGTTTGAATATCAAAATCACCGGCATCAAACCAGCCGCCAGTTGCCAAACCGGGAATATGTTCGTATGGTTTATATTTTGTTTGGGTAGATGCGCCCATGCTGTAACCATCAAAATGTTGCCAGTTAGTTGGCGCCTGTAACGCATCGTCTAAAAACGGTGCGCCATGCCATACCCGGTACGCTTCGTTCACTTCCATATGATCCATCTGTACAGGGAACCAAACATCCATTGTAGGATGCCAGATATTATCATACACATGTGAAGCAATAGAAAATGTATTTGTTTTCTGGCCGCCGTATTGAATAAAATAAATCCCCGGCTCTTTTATTGAACTGAAATCAAATTTTCCATAATTATACCGCAGGTATCTTCCCCAAACTTTTACGTCGCCTTTTAATTTCTCCACATATTTGCCATCAGCAGTAACCTGGAACAGGGAGGCTGTTTTTAAAGGCACGTCATTTTTATCTAACTCAATCACCGCTGTTTTTTCCTGCAACGGATTATAACCCACTTGCGAAAATTCAATAACCGGTTTGCGCTTCCAGTGGGGGATTGCATTTGGTTCAACAGACCACGTTAATACTTTTCCTGTTTTATTGGCAGGCAATAAACTACGTACAATAAACCATCCATTCTGCGCCAGGTTTCGGCCATCAAACAACATCAAATTTTCTCCGGCAGTTTCTGATACAATCTTCACATTGCGTTCCGGGTCTTCCGGCGCAAGCGCAAGTATTTTTCCGGTGGCTATGGGCGAAGGAATAATAAATTCACCCCGGCCTCTGTCATCAAAAG
>JANYFI010000107.1 GCA_025362765.1 Ferruginibacter sp.
ATTCGCCAGAGGCAAGTGCTTTTAACCTTAGCCTTGAACCCAAGGCAAGCTATGGCATTTACAATACCGGCCGCTTTGGCCTCGGTTGTTTAATGGCCAAAAGGCTTACGGAACAAGGCGCCCGTTTTATAAGTGTAACAACCGAGTATGAACCTTTTGTTGGTTTCGATACACACGAGAATGGCCATACCCGTATGGTAAACATGAAAAAAATGATTGACGGACCCGTATCTCAACTGATCAAAGACCTGGATAAAAGCGGGCGGCTGGACAGAACACTGGTAATACTGGCCAGTGAATTCAGCCGGGATATGATGGTGGAAGGAAGGCCGGATGCCAAAGTGCAGGAGCAGGTGGCCCAACCGGACATTTTACAAGACATGAAATTTTACGGGATGCACCGCCACTTTACAGATGGTGGTTCAATGCTGATGTTTGGTGGCGGCATTAAAAAAGGTTTTGTGTATGGAAAAACGGCGGATGAACGGCCTTGCAAAACCATCGAAAACCCGGTTAAGATAGACCAGGTGCACCAGACAATTTACCATGCCTTAGGCATTCCGGAAGACACGCAGTATGAAATTGAAAAGCGCCCTTTTTATACAACGCCGGATGGAAAAGGAAAGGCTATTAAAGAACTTTTGATAAGTTAGGCTGAATAATAATACAAAACAGCCTGGGTTTTGGTTGTAGCATTTACAACAGTTTTTTTCAAGTTTGTGCACCACAATCCTAATAGTTTACATATTGCTCCGCAAAACTTCCATCTGCATATAGATCAATTAGGCCATACCCGGGGGCTGTTTCCCGTTTATTGCCTTTCCACCAGGCACCGCATACTGCGCCATCGCATATATAGGTAACATTATTATACACCACTTTATCTCTCAAATGAATGTGTCCACTCATGCAGAGTTTTACATTGGGGTAGCCATTAAACAGGTTGATTATTTTCGCAGTGTCGGTGTGCATGTCGCCACCTGTCATCTCCCATTTATTAACGATATCGTCTTCTATCATCAGGGTGGCGGTCAATATCGGTATATGAGAAAGTACACATACCGGGGTTTCTTTTGGGGTAGATGCCAGTTCATTTTTTAGCCAGTTCAGTTGTTCGTCGCCCAGTTTACCAATGTACCAGGTATTGTCAATATCCAGGTGTACACTATCCAGTACAATGAATTTCCATCCGCTGTTGTTAAAACTGTAATATGGTTTGGAAAGCTGCAATTGCTCCAGCGAAAATTGTTTACCATAATCAGCCTGGCCTTTATCATTTTCGTTCCACCAGATATCGTGGTTGCCGAGTGCATAGTGAACCGGTAAATTACATTCTGCCTTTATGATACTATGATAAAGACTCCACTGGTTATTGATAGTTGACAGGTTTTCCTTGTTCATATCAAAAACAACGTCGCCACCGTTCAGTATCATGTGTACAGAGGGTTTTTGCGATTGTACGTGGTGCAGGCATCTGCGAAACCTGGCAGGTGCGTCCCATTCATCTTTCAGGTGTATGTCGGTAAGATGTGCTAGCCTGAGCACAACTGGATTCGTTGGCAATTGGTAATTAGGCAACGCCGGTGCCAGTAATAATCCGCCTAAATTTTTAATGAGCGCCCTTCTTTTCATGTTGGCCAGTTATTGTTTTAAAATGATTTATTCCGAAGTAAAATAATTGCTTTTCTTTAATCACGGAATTTCAATGACAGTTTTTAATGATCGTTACAGTCTATTTGCCGACAATTAAATCCATGATCAGGTTTGCCCTGGCGCCTGTTTCTCCCGTGCTGGGACATTCGCCTTCGCCCTGTAATTGTTGTACAATCTTTTCCAGTAAGGGCTGCTGTACATGTGGCGGATACGGAATATTATATTCCTCAATACCCGAAGCAGTTGCTACTTGTATAACCGGACTTTCAAAAAAGGAGAAGGTAATTTTTCCTTTTGAACCAATGATCTGGCCCTGGTCAATGCGTTGTTCTTTATTCACTGTATAGCACCAGTGGCCTGTGCCCAGGATGCCCGATTCAAACTCAAAATTGGCTACGGTGATATCATCGGCTTTATAAAGTGCGGCCTGGTTGCGTGCAATGCCTTTGGCAAGTTTGATAGGGCCAAAAGCGTATTCCAGGAAATCAAACTGGTGAGAAGCCAGGTCGTGAAAATGGCCACCACCTGATATTTCAGGAAAAACCCGCCATCGTGGTGCTGGATTTTCACTTATTTCTTCATCGTAGGGTTGCCAGTGCAGTGCAATCGTAATCAGGCGCACGTCACCCACCGCGTTTTGATCAATCAGTTCTTTCAATTTTATAAAATAGGGCAGCGTTCGGCGGTAGTAAGCTACAAATAATGGTACACCGGTATCCCGGCTGATTTTGTTCATTGCTTCACATTCAGCAAAATTTCTTGCCATTGGTTTTTCAACGTACACCGGCTTGCCGGCCAACATGGCTTTTCTTGTATATTCAAGATGTACATCCGGCGGGGTAGCTATGTACACTGCATTTACATCGGGGTCATTGATTAAATCATCCACACTATCATACCATTTGGCAACGCCATGGCGTTGCGCATAATCTTTTGCTTTTTCAATATTCCGCGCCATTACAGCCACCAGTTTTGAATGGGGCACTTTATTCATAGCCAGGGCACCCGCTTTTTTTTCTGTTACATTTCCGCAGCCAATCATGCCCCATTGTATTTCTTTCATCGGTTGAGTTTTTAAATTTTTGTTACAATAGTTTTTGAAGATAAATGTTTCTGTTGAAGTTGTATCGAAAATATCAATAAGAAGACATTGGGCAAGCATCACCGGCCTTTCGTTCCTGATATATTATTTGAATTCTGCAAATAGCTGATTAACGTATGCAAAATGTATGGTGCTTTTCGCTGCATCCTGTAGTATCAAATTTTTTAAATTAAACAAGATGAAATTACACGACAACAAAATACTTATTACGGAGGGTGCCAGCGGTATTGGATTTGCCTTGGTCGGAAGATTTTTATAAAAAAACTAAAGCTGAAATCACCCAAACATTGAAGCGCTAATTTTTACAATAATGAACCCGCTTCCGACATGATAATTTAAGATATAATCCATGCTGGTTGCAAAAAATAACTCCTTTAATCCAGCTATTTAGGCAGCCTATTTCTTAACCGTTTTAAGTCAATCGGTTTTTAATATCATTTATCATGTCCCTTTAGAATGGTTGCATGGAATTATCATTAAATAAAACCGACAACAGAAGTTTCGACGCCTTTTTTTAAAATCCGTACTTACACCATTAATAAAATTATTGTCAGTGCAACTCCTGCAAGTGTAAAATACAATCCCTTTTTTAAAATGGTTGTTTTAGGCATAAACATCCAGAAAGAGGAGATTACAAAAAACAACAGCGACACACCAAAGAAAATATTCAGAAAAAACAATGGATCTTTAGTGCCGGCCTTGTGCAGGTGATTTAGTTTTTCTACAAAAGCCGGCAGGGAAACAACGGTATAGCTTGCCGCACCGGTCTGGCTATTATAAGTGCCCTGCTTAAAAGTCTGCACATCACCGGTTATGCCGGTAATTTTTATATCCCTAATGCGGATGGCTTTGCCCAAAGCTTCCGGGGTAAGACCTGGCTCTAATTGCTTGTTCACCAGTTTTTCTTTTTTTAAGAATTGCGTATCACGAAATATCATCAGGGTGCCGCTTATTGAGTACACGGCCATTATGCCAGCCAGGAAAAAGCCCAGGTAACGGTGCCAGATGCGCATGCTGCTGTGCAGGGTTGTTTTGCTCATTTTTTTAATTTGAAGCAAAGAAAAGAATACGCTCGGATTTACATTACTAAATGAGGAAAAGGATTTATGAAAACGGGAAACTTTATTTTATAAAAATTAGCATGAGTTATGTATCAGCTTTCATCCTGTAAGATTTCAATCAACTTCAATCAATCCACTGCCTGCAAAACACGATTTAACATTTCCTTCATTACAAACGCTACGCTTTGGCAATTCGTTAAGAATTCAGTCCCTAATTTCAATCCATCATTCAGAAAATATATTTTTGAATCACTGTAAATTATAGCCACTCAGACAATACTTCTACTTTAACAAATTCTTACTATTTACAAAGCGACCGGTGTTAAACGATCGCACAACAAAACGTCAAAACAATAACATCA
>JANYFI010000521.1 GCA_025362765.1 Ferruginibacter sp.
CTTTTTCTTTCATCCCCATGGTAAAATCCTTCAACGCTTCCCGGGTCATTTTGGTTACGTCCATTTTTATCAGGTCATAGCTGTCGAGGCTATGGTCTTCCAGTGGATTTATACCCTCTGGGTAATTGGCAAGCCGTAAATTTTTTGCATCAAATCCCTCTATGTTGGCAATGATGATACCACCAGCTTTCAAGCTTTTTAAATTAACTTTCAGGGCAGCCGCATTCATAGCTACCAATACATCACTTGAGTCGCCTGGAGTAAAAATCCGGTCGCTGCTAAATCGCAACTGGTAACCGCTTACACCAGGAACGGTTCCGATTGGGGCACGTATTTCTGCCGGAAAATCAGGAAATGTTGCCAGGTCAATCCCCAGCAGGGCAGTGTTATTGGTAAACTGGCTACCGGTTAATTGCATGCCATCGCCGCTATCGCCTGCAAATTTTATTACTACTTCGGGTAATACCTGTTCTGATCTCATATGTTTTTATAAATTACTGCAAGTTACTATCATTTCTATTTGTGCCAAGGGGCATATTGATCTTTTTTGAGGCAGCAAAGAGGAAGAATTGCTGCGAAATTAATGATTTCATCAACGCTGATTGTAAAAAACTATTGGGAATGCAGCAATATTTTTGAACTTTTCGAAAATCAATTACTGCCTTGATTTAAGATAAAATTTAACAGCGCCGCAATAAATGAAATGTATTGGCTGTTAATAAATTCAAGTAATTTTACATCCTAAAAAATATAAATCATGTCTTTATTCAAATCGGGAAATCCTGCATTATCGGAGAAAAATTTTCAAACTGTATTTGTGGGCGGCAGCAGCGAAACGATGACGCTGAGAGGCACCTTAAATAAGTTTGGCTTTATGTTGATAATGTTGATGGGTTCTGCATTTTATTCGTGGAAAGAATTTTCAAGGGGGCAGGATGTGCAATCACTTATCTGGATTGGTCTTATTGGAGGACTGATCACGGCGTTCGTAATTATTTTCAAAAAAGAATGGGCTGGTTACCTGGCTCCGCTATATGCCCTAATGGAAGGGCTATTTTTAGGCGCTATCTCTGCTATGTACAATGATGCTTTTGCAGCCAAGGCACCTAATATTGTGATGAATGCAGTGGGACTTACATTTGGAACTGCCATTGCGATGTACCTTTTGTACAGCTTTAAAATTATTCGGGCAACAGAAAAATTTAAGTCGGTTGTTTTTACTGCGACTGCAGGTATTGCGATTTTTTATTTAATTACCATGGTGCTAAGAATGTTTAATGTAGATGTTGCTTTTTTACATGAGGGATCTCTGATGGGTATTGGATTTTCACTGGTGGTAGTGGTGATTGCCGCACTAAACCTTATAATGGATTTTGACATGATTGAGCAGGGAACTGCTGCCGGAGCACCCAAATATATGGAGTGGTACGGAGCGTTTGGTTTGATGGTAACCATTGTTTGGTTATACCTGGAAATACTGCGGCTGCTTTCAAAGTTGAGTAGCAGAAAATAATAATCTTTTTATACAATAAAAGCCGCTTCGTTATTGAAGCGGCTTTTTTATTAAAGCCCGTTTATTAATTCCGTTACTTTTCCTTTTATAAAATCCCTCTCTTCATTGAATTGCTGCGGTTCCATGTGTTTGGGGTTAGGTATCTGCCAGTCGATGAATTGTTTGGCGGGCATCCACGGGCAGGCATCTCCGCAGCCCATCGTTACTACCGCATCAAAGGGTGCAAAGGCTTTCCTCTAAACTTTTGCTGTCGTGCATAGCTAAATCATACCCGAGTTCTTTCATCGCTGCAATGGCTTTAGGGTTTACAATGCCACTTGGTTTACGCCTGCACTGTAGGCATCCACTTTTTCGCCACCAATGATTTTTGCAAAGGCCAGGCTCATTTGCGAGCGATTGCTGTTTTCGATGCAAACAAACAATAGTTTCTTTATTTTAAGTTAACAACAAGATTTTTGATTCTTAATTTTTAGATTGGTAAATAGCAGGCTAAACTCCTGGTTAAACTTTTCAAAAACTTTCCAATTAATGCAATAGCAGCTGCGTGGTCCATCTACACTGCCATTGATAAGCCCTGCCTCTTTTAATTCTTTCAGGTGCTGCGATACGGTAGATTGTGCCAGGGGTAATACTTTTACTATTTCACCACAGATACATTCATTGTGTTTTGCCAATACTTTTAAAATGGCAATGCGTGCAGGATGAGCCAGTGCTTTGGAAAAATTTGCAAGGTCCTGTTCTTTTTGGGTAAAAGCTTCTTTTTTGTGCACTGCCATTATCGTATTTTACCGATTAGTTTAGTTATTAAATAAGGCGGCTGGATCGCCTGTATTTATTTTATATCGCAAATATGCGATAAGAAAATTCAAAATTTCAAATAAAAAAGCCACCTTTTTTGGGTGGCTTTAATAAATATGTAGGATTGTTTATTCCCTTCCATCGAGCAAATTGCCCAGGCCACCTAAAATACTGCCTTCTTCTTTTCTGCCTCCCATTTGCGGCGCATACCTGATGAGCCTGCCTGCAAGCCTGCTGATGGGCAATGATTGCAACCATACTTTTCCCGGCCCGGTCATTATAGCAAAATACAATCCTTCACCGCCAAACATCCAGTTTTTAATACCTCTTATAAATTCTATATCAAAATCTATCCCGGGTGTATAAGCCACCACACAACCGGTATCTACTTTTAAAATTTCGCCGGGTGCCAGTGTTTTTTCAATAATATATCCTCCTGCATGTGCAAAAGCCAGGCCGTCACCTTCCAGCTTTTCCATAATAAAACCTTCTCCCCCAAAAATGCCGGTACCCAATCTTTTTTGAAACTCAATACCAATGCTTACCCCTTTTGCAGCACATAAAAATGCATCTTTCTGTGCAATGATCTTTCCACCCAGTTCTTTAAGATCGAACACAATTATTTTTCCTGTGTACGGAGCCGCAAAACTTACTTTCTTTTTTCCCTGGCCAACATTTGTAAAGGCTGTCATAAACAAACTTTCACCTACCAGCAATCGCTTGCCTGCACTGAATAATTTTCCAATCAGGCTATTGTCCTGCTGTTGGCTGCCGTCACCAAAAATGGTTTGCATTTCAATGCCGTTTTCCATCATCATAAAGGCACCACTTTCTGCAACAGCCGTTTCATTTGGGTCCAGTTCAATTTCTACAAACTGTAATTCTTCCCCGTAAATTTTGTAGTCAATTTCGTGATTTGAAATCATGTCTTTTTTATTATAAAGATACACAGCAGACAACAATAGCAAACTACCACCGGAAAGGATTTTTTACCGCTGTTAAAAATTTATTTTTTCGATGATACCATTGTGGTTTTCCGCACTGATCCCCGAATTCAATGGCCGCAGGTTAAACTACGTCAGTGGTTTTGTCGCCATACACTTTGTAATAATTAATGTAAGAAACAATTAACACCGCCAATATAATCAGCGGGAAAAAAGTGATGGCTTTTAAACCTTCTACGGCCCAGGTGCTGATAAATGCGGATAGTAATTCGATAACAAATCCCGCATAGGCCCACTCCTTTATGCGGGCAGGAATCTGAGGAATAATCAATACCAACGCCCCGGCTACTTTAAAGACTGCGAGCATTACGCCAAAATATGGTGGGTAGCCTAAATGCCTTATACCTTCCTTCGCCATTTCAGTTTGGGAAGTGAATGCGGACATTACACCCTCAAATAAAAAAATCAGCGTTGTGCTTACCCAAAAAATGATTTTTGCAGATTTCATGTTGTGTTGTTTTTAATTGATTTTAAAGAGATTGATTTTTATCGAATTTAAGCAACCAATGGTTGCCGAATTTATCCGTAAGATCACCAAACATTGCCCCCCAGAAATTGTGTGTCAGCGTATGTGTGGCTTTACCACCTGCGGATAGTTTTTTATAATAAATTTTGATAGAAGCCTCGCTGTTGCAGGCAAGCATTAGCGAAACTGTATTTCCTTTTAAAATGCCTTGCTCACTCACCATGTCGGAACCCATCAGCACAAGCTGATCACCCCTAAGCTGTGCGTGTAAAATATACTTTTTCATTTTCGAAGGTATTTTTTGGGTCATTGGTGCGTCTCCGATTGTTTGTATTTTCAATTCTCCCCCTAAAACATCTTTATAAAAGTTCATTGCTTCCCGACAATTGCCACTAAAGGTTAAATATGGATTTATCTGCGGCATAAAATTTTGTATAATGTGTAATAGGGCTAACGTTATGGCTTGCTGAATAACTAATCTCCTGTTAAAACTTTCGTCATACAACCTTTAGTCTTTAGCCAGGAAGCGAATTGTATACACTCAAAATTTCCATTCCCGTACACGATTCTTAAAATATTGTCACAATCTGCAAGATCAAAATTTGCCCTGTAGCCGCTAAAGGTTGAATGGATTTCTTCAACTAGTTCCTTCACTTTTTTTTCGCAACTGATATCGGTGCTGAATACTTCTATCATGGAATAAATTTTACCTGATGCAATGGGCTAAAGTATAATTTCCGGTGCGTGGCTTTTTTTTATTTTTTTATTTTTTCCAGGTTTTCTTTCATCCGGGCTTTTACAATTTTTTTTATCAATGCAACAGGTAATGGTTTACCTGTTGGAAAGCAAATGGTTCCTTTTGACGTACTGTATGATTGTAGTTCTTCTTTAAACTGGTCCACGGTGCTTGAATTCCACGGATACAATCCATAGTGATCTTTGGCCGCCGCAAAACCAGCCAGCATGCCGTGGTATTTATATGCCGGCATGGAATAACTGATTACTTCTGCTGCATCAGGTGCGGTCGTTTTAATTAGCTCCCGTAATTTTTGGAGTGTGGCCTGCCTGTTTTCCGGCTGACTGGCAATGTAGTCATCAACATTTTTTGGAGTAAATTTCATTTTGGCTGTATTATATTTTACAAATTTTAGTTAGTAAATATCCGTATGTTAATTGCCTTCTATATACTTTTTAAAATTATCCAGTATGGCCTGCCAGCCGTCGCGTTGCACATTGGCGGAATTCATATCCTCAGTTTCAAAAGTTTCAGTTACAGTAGATTTGTTGCCGGTTTGACTGAACGTAATTTTTACATGCCTGCCATCAGCTATATCGTATTCGATGGTGTCGTATTTTTTTACTTCTGTGTAAGTGCCTTCAAAATCAAAACCCGCGCTGCCATCTTTAGCTTCCATCCTTGTTAAGAAATTTCCGCCCTGCCGCAAATCATTTGCAACAATAGGTGCCTGCCAGTCATCTGATGCAAAATACCAGTTTTTGATGTGATTGGATTCTGTAAAATAATTCCATGTTTTTTCGACAGGTGCGTCAACTGTAATTGACACAGTCACTGCAGCTTTAACAACAGCCTGTTTTTCCCTCATCTCTTTCGGTATGGCGGGTTCATCCATATAGCCTATTTCCCACTGGTGGCCATCCAGGTCGGCAAAACTATGCTGGTACATCCAGCCGTGGTCTGCTGCTTCCGCATATATTTTTCCGCCCGCTGCTGTTGCTTTGGTCACCAGGTCAATTACCTGGTCCTTGCTTTCAGCGTCAAGGGCAATCAGCACTTCAGTGGTAGTATGCGCATCGGCAATTTCTTTTTTTGTAAAATCCTTAAAACGGGTTTCTGTTAACAGCATGGCAAAAATATTTTCGCCAATAATCATACAGGTGGCTGTATCATCAGTAAACATTGGGTTAAAAGTAAATCCGAGTTGCGTAAAAAAGGCAATTGATCTCACAAGATCTTTAACCGGCAGGTTAACAAAAATTTTAGTCGCCATGATTGTTGAGTTGGATGGTGAACGGTAGTATTAATTTCTTTACAAAGAAGCAATATGATGTCTATACATTCAAGTGCGAAAAAGACAATTTGGAGGGCCGAATGCGACAATTAAACTCTTTATATTTGGTAAATGAAAAATGTATGTATACTGGTACCTGAAACCGCAGTGATTGAAGCCGTGGCTGATCCGCTTGAATATCGCAACAAGTATAACAAGCAGCCATAACCTATGGTACTGTTGTCCGTTCAATTAAATTGTGTAGCACCGTTTGTAATGACTGTATTGTTTCGGCATTTGTGATCATTCCTTCAGCAGTCACATTGTTTTTAATGTTTCCTATGCTTATGGTAGATTGGGGTGTAAATTTTGTGCCAAGAGCAGTTAAGGTAAGCAACAGGGAAGCTAGTGCTTTGTCTCCGCCGGTATATAGCGGTGACGCACTAATGGCTGCAATGGGTTTTTCATTTAATTCTCCGGATGATACCAGCCAATCCAATGCATTTTTTAATACACCAGGTACGCCAAAAGCATATTCAGGCGTAGAAAAAATAACCGCATCAGCCTCTTTAATTTGCTGCCTGAAGATTTGTACCGAAGGTATATTTTCTGCTGTATCGGGATTAAAATGAGGCAGGTTGTCCAGCCCTTCGATAATCGAAACACTGACATTTTTGGGCGCCAGCGTTGCAAGGTGTTTTAAAATGCAGGTGTTGGCAGAGGTTGTTTTTAAACTTCCTGAAATGGCGGCAATACGGATCGTTGTCATATAATTTCTTTTTTAGCGGCAGGACTTGTCATAAACAATACACCAAAGCAAATGGCAAAAATGGTATAAACGGCTGTAACGGACCATAGCCAAGCCGGCAAACCTGTATTGGCCATCATTATTTTTATCAATGCCATGGCAGCAATAAAAAAATGAGAAAAATTTGCTACTACCGTTGGCTTATTGTAAATGCCGCCAATTACGCTTGTTCTCGTCATCCAGTTCAGCATGGCAAAACCAACATACAGGGCGCCCGAAATTTGTATCAATAATTCAACAGGTTTAGCACTGGCCTGGTTAAAATAAAGCAATATCTCTGCGGGCATAAATGTAAAAAGTAAACCCGGGATGGCCAGTAACAATGCGCTTGCTGTCATGATAACTTTTGTATTCATAAAGATGTTTTACTTGTTTTTGCCAATAGCAAAATTGCGCAAATAAGTGCTTAGTTGTTCAGTTGGTTGCTTAAGATTTCAGAAAAAATTTATTTTTGGAAAGTACTGTTTACGCTTAAATAAAAGCCCGGCTATAATCAATGGCCGAATGGCTGCCGGATAGGAGTGGAAAACCCGGAGTAACCCTGCCAGCGGTTACGGAGGATTTGGAACGGATAGCCGGAACCAAAGCTGATGGATAATAACTGTTTACGGCCCATTATTGATTGCATAACAATGCCGCTCATTTGCAGAGCGGCATTGTAGTAAAATAATTTTTATAACCAGCTGCCAAGCCAGGTTTTACTGGCGGCAGGGTCCTCTGTTAATCTTCTTTTTCTGCGGTTAACATCCATTTGGTGGCGGATGGTGGTAATAATCATTAGTGGCATAAACAAGAATATCAATGGCGGGATACCCATAAAGCTGATCCATTTACCGCCGTACATGTTGCGCATGGGGCGTTTTAACCGCTCTGCAATCAGGTACATGGCGGGCACAATAATCAGCGTCATAAAGAAGGCAAAGGCCAATCCAAAAATAATTGTCCAGCTCAGTGGTTTCCAGAAGGCCACGTTATCGCCACCAAAATAAATATGCGGATTTAAATCGGAAAATAAGGTAATGAAATTGATGTTGAAGCCCACCGCAATGGGGATGAAAGCGAGGATGGCCGCCAGCGCTGTAAGCAATACCGGTATAATACGTGTTTTACCAGCTTCGATAACAGCTTCTCTTGTTTTCATACCACGGCCTCTCAACTCATCGGCAAACTCAATTACCAGGATACCGTTTTTAACCACGATACCCGCCAGGCCAACGATGCCGAGGCCCGTCATTAAACCAGACACTTCCATACCAGTGATAGAAAAACCAAGTAACACGCCTATTACGCTAAAAATAATTTCTGTTAAAATGATAACGGGTTTGCTAACGCTGTTGAATTGTATTACCAGCACCAGCAGAATTAATATCAGTGCAATGGCCAATGCTTTAAAAAGAAAAGC
>JANYFI010000143.1 GCA_025362765.1 Ferruginibacter sp.
TTTTTGAGGCGCAAAGATAGCTGCTTTTTTGCATTGAGGCTTTACTTAATCAGTTAAATAAATGATGGTTTAATAGCTAAAAAAGGTGGGCAAAATCATTAACCGACAATATGGGTAAAACAGAAAACGGAAAACTAAAAACTTTCAGTTACTTTTGCGCCGCTTTATGCAGCCACTCAACCAAATATTCCCGTTATTATTGCAACCTAAAAGAGTTGTAATAACCACCCATCAAAAGCCCGATGGCGATGCCATGGGTTCATCACTGGGCTTATACAACTTTTTACTTCCCTTTGGACATCACATTACCGTTATTTCCCCCACTAACTGGGCCAGTTTTTTAAACTGGATGCCGGGCACCAAAAATGTACTGGATTATGAAAGGCAAACGGAAGAAGCAGATAAGGCCATTGATGATGCGGATTGGATTTTTTGTCTTGATTTTAATACCCTTAACCGTACCAAACGGATGGAAGAAAAGTTGGGCAAATCAACCGCTCAGCTCATTTTAATTGATCATCACCAGGAACCACAGACAGACAAATTCGCCTATGGGGAAAGCGATACCACTAAAAGCAGTACCTGTGAAATGGTGTACGATTTTATTGTTGCCAGTGGTCATGACGATAAAATAAATAAATCGGTAGCGGAGTGTTTATATGCAGGCGTGATGACGGATACCGGCTCGTTTCGCTTTCCGGCCACCTCTGGCAATGTACACAGAATGGTGGCTGTACTAAAAGATAAAGGGTTAGATCATGGTCCTGTACATGAAGCACTGTATGATAATTTCCTGGAAAATAAGTTTCGCTTTTTGGGCAATGTGCTGCTGAACCGAATGGAAATATTTTATGAATACAACACCGCTTTGATAGCGATTCCGCAGGCTGATTTACTTAAATACAATATTAAAACAGGGGATACCGAAGGGTTGGTAAATTACCCCTTGGGAATACAGGGAATAAAATTGGCAGCTATTATAATCGACAGAGGGGAAGAACGAAAAAGCTCTTTCAGAAGTAAGGATGGATTTGATGTAAATACCTTTGCCCGTAAATATTTTAACGGTGGTGGACATTTTAATGCGGCAGGCGGACAAAATAAAGAAACGCAGGAAGAAGTAGTGGCTAAGTTTATAGCAGCCATGAAAGAAAACAAAGATCAATTAAGCAATTATCAATTTTAAATACAAAAAAACATGAAGCAATTTTTTTATCCGCTTGCAGCAGCAGCTGTATTACTGACAAGTTGTAATGGAGGTGGGGCCTTTAAAAAAGGCGAAAAAGGAATGGAATACAAAATCATTTCTCAGGGAACCGGCGACAAATTAAAAAACGGAAACTTTTTTGAAATACAATATGTACAAACATATAAAGATGCAGGAAAAGATACCGTCTTGCTGGATTCAAGAAAAACAGCCAATCCAATCCAGGTGATGGACTCCGCCAGCATGCCTGCAGCCTACTACAAAATATTTAACCAGTTATCAAAAGGAGATAGTGTAGTGGTTAAACAGTCAGTAGACAGTTTACTTTCCCAGGGTCAAAATTTTCCTCCCTTTATTAAAAAAGGGGGTAACCTGATTGCTTTCTATAAAATTGTAAGCATCTATACTACAAAAGAAGCTGCAGACAGTGCCAACAAAGCACAGATGGAAGTGGCCAGGGCTAAGGATTCTATCAATGCATTGGTACAGATAAAAAAGGATGATAAAGTGTTGAGCGAATACCTTACTTCTAAAAACATTAAAACACAAAAATCTCCTAAAGGTGTGTATGTAGAAATTTTGCAGGAAGGAACCGGCGAAAAAGTAAGTGATTCTGTAGGGGTTAAATTGAAATATACCGGTAAAAGTCTGGATGGTAAGCCATTTGACAGCAATGTTGATTCTCAGTTTCATCATACAGATTTATTGCAGGTTCAAATGTGGGCACCTCAGGTTATACCAGGATGGGTTGATGGTTTGCGTATGCTTGCCAAAGGAACAAAGGCACGTTTTTACATTCCTTCATCTTTAGGCTATGGAGAACAGGGGCGTGCACCGGTAATTACACCAAACGAAAACCTGGTATTTGATGTGGAAGTGGTTGACATTACCAGCCAAAAGCAGG
>JANYFI010000248.1 GCA_025362765.1 Ferruginibacter sp.
AAAAACTTTGAAACCGAAATTGACATGGAAATAACAATATCATCCCATGTAGCTATGTACGAAGAGATTTATGCATGGGCAATTGAAAATGGAGTACCAAGATTAGCCGCTAAAACATTAAAGCAAAAGGAAAACCTGTTAGGTATCCATAGGAGACCATCAGTTAAAATAAATAAAAAAACTGATTACAACATAGTAAAGCATGTTGAATACGATACATCTCTTTTATCCCCTGAAAAGAAGGCAAGGTTGGAGTTTTTATTAAATAAAATAAAACCTGAAGAATAAATAAAGTTTGGACTGCTTTTTAAGTAATCTTTATTACCACCCTAAAATATTTGGTCATAATAATGAAATTGAATCAACATAGCGGAACGTTAACAATCGAAAGAATGTTGAAAATAAATATCAATGTATTGCAGACTAACGGTTATGTACGGGAAGGAGCGATCAACGAAGGAACTTTTCAGAATAACGAATATGAAACTCTATTTCATATTCATAGCGATTGTAGCAGTGCTGAAAGGCGAATAACTATAAAATACCAAGAGCCAAATGGTAGTGCCATAATTGAGCAGGTATTAAGAATAGAAGCAATAAAGTCAAACTTGGGAAAGGGATATAATCTGTACTTTATATGCCAGGCCTCCGGTCTCAGATGTAAAATAATGTACTTTGATCCAGCAGTAAATCTCTTAGTATGCAGAAAAGCATTTACCAAAAGAATTTATTACCTCACCGAAACATTAAAAAAACGTGACAGATTATTTGCCTATTCAGAAACCAATCAAAAGAAATTATTTAAGGCTTTCTTGCAGGTAAAAAAGAAAGGGTTTAAGGACGGACAGCCAATACTTTTTCAAAAGATAAAGAGATTAGAAGACAGGAAGATACTGTTGGGAAGGTTGCTACATGAGTTCCATGAGAGCAATTCTATCCAAAATTAATCAACCACAAATCGCACTAAATGAGCAAAACAAACAATGCCTAAACAATTATTCCACTTTACACATAGCAGCCCGGAGATAACCACACTGGAAGATTTATTAGTAAGCAAGGATTCACCTGCATAAAGGAAGGCTGGTAATATTGATCCTGCTGATCATTTTTGTAGTAGTATTGATCCGGGCTATAAACTTCAGGTGTTGTCAAATTATTCATAGCTACCATAACATCGATGTGAATAACGCAAATAGATAAAAGTAAAATTTAAAAAATATGCCGCTTGTCCTTGTATTTTACCGCTCATCATCATCCTGCGTTAATATTATTCACAAAATGTGAATATGTAATTACAGGCTTTACTTTTGATTTATTCATTGATAGCTATTCAGATACCTAAAACATTCCATCACATGACCGACTTAGCCATCCAAAAGCAGATTGATGCTATTAAGCAGGCAGCCAAAAAAGCAACTCAGACAAAAGAAACAGCCATTAAATTTCTTATTGATGCTGGTATTATGCCTCCCCCAATTTTAAAGGTAAAATGTGATTCAAAAGTGGCACAACACAGTTCAAATTAATTGGCTTTCCATTATCCATCTCAAATCTTTGGGTTTCATAGTTGCGATAGAGAAGTAGGGTTGAAAATAATAAATGGCAAAGATAGTTTGAAGCCAAGTCTCAATAGTTGGGACTGGTTAGGTGGAGGTATTTATTTTTGGGAACAAAATCCCGGTAGGGCTTTGGAGTATGCGGAAGAATGTGCTAAGAAAACCCAATTTTTTCGTGGTGAGATTAAAAATCCCTTCGTAATAGGTGCAATAATTAATTTAGGCAATTGCCTTAATTTGCTTGAATCAAAGTCCGCTATAATACTCAAACAAGCGCATAAAGTCTTAGGCGAAACAAAACTTCTTAGTGGTACAGCAATGCCAAAAAATAAAGGCGCAAATAGGGCATTAGATTGTGCTGTTATTCAAACAGTACACCAATCCAATAAAGAATCAAACAGCGGTATTGTGTATGACACAATTAGAAGTTCTTTTGCTGAAGGGGGCGAAGTTTACCCCGGCTCAATATTCACAGACAGATTGCATATAGAGGTTTGTGTCATAAATCCAGATATGATCTTGGGGTATTATCTCCCACAGCCAGTTGAAAAATATAATCCATATTTGAATAAGGATTATAAATGAAAAAATTCGGTATCAATGACGGTTAGCAGGTAGTGAAACCAGTAGTGAAACGTATATAAAATAAAAAACCGTTAACACATTGATAAACAACGAATTAACGGTAGCTTAAAGCTGTAGGGGGAGGGATCGAACCTCCACGGAGCAGTTAGTTGTAGCACAAAGTTGAGTGGTCGACCCTGGTCGAGTCTGCATTGCTGCAGGCACGGCTCTATGCTATATTTATCCTGTTACCTCCACCCCCGAGACAAGAGGGCATGTCTGCCAAAAATTTCATCACCCCACAATTTTAAAGAACATTTATTGTGCAAATCTATACAAAATGCCATTGTGTTGAATATATTTTACTAATTATTTTAAAAAAATAGAAAATATTTAACCATTTGTACATATATTTGAATAGTTATCAAAATAAAAATAGAAATGGCTGCTAAATTAAATCTTGACAAACTTGATTTGCAAATTATTCATGAAATGATGGAGACTGCTGAAATTTCTTATGCTGAATTGGGAAAGAAATTGTTTGTTAGCGGCGGTACCATACACGTTCGTATCAAAAAACTACAAGAGTTCGGAATCGTTAAAGGTACTAAACTTAATGTAGATATCAGGCAGTTAGGGTATGATATTACCGCTTTTGTAGGAATATATTTAGAAAAAAGTTCTCTTTATGACGCCGTTGCAAAAGAATTGATGAATATACCTGAAATTGTCAGGCTGAATTATATAACCGGAAATTACAGCATGTTTATAGAAATTGTTTGTAAAGACATCACACAACTACGCTACGTATTGCATGATGCTTTACAAAAAATAAAAGGCATTGACCGCACTGAAACTTTTATTTCGCTGGAGGAAGGATTTAACAGAAATGTGCAGGTAGCACCGGTAGATTAATGGGCTGATAGCAGACAATGAGTGGCCAGTTGCACAAATTTTAAAAACTGCTCTTTACATCCACGGCATCGCGTAAGCCATTTCCCAATAAATTAAATGCAAGCACCAGTAACATAATGGCAAAACCCGGCACCAGTGCCAGAATCGCATTGTGGGTAATAATAAAATTATAATTCTCCCTAATCATTAATCCCCAGCTTGGTTGCGGTGGCTGTACCCCAATTCCCAAAAAGCTTAAACCGGCCTCAATAATAATGGCAGTAGCAAAATTTCCTGCTGCTATTACCAATACTGGTCCCATAATATTGGGTAGAATATGGCGCAAAATAATTCTGCCGTTGCTAAAGCCCATTGTTTTGGCTGCCTGTATATATTCCATTTCCATTATGGCCATTACCTGGCCACGGATGAGGCGTGCGACGCCTACCCACATGGTAAGCCCTACTGCTATGAAAATTTGCCAAAATCCCTTACCTAAAGCCATTGTTATGGCAAATACCAACAGCAAAGTAGGAATACTCCAGGTAACATTTACCAGCCACATAATCAGGTCGTCTACCCATCCTCGAAAATAGCCCGCAATAGCGCCCAGCACTATACCTAAAGTGAGTGAAATCAACACCGCAATAAGGCCTACGGCAAGGCTAACCCTGGTACCGATAATTAACCTGCTTAAAATGTCGCGGCCAAATTTGTCTGTTCCCAGGTAATATTTTTTCGTTACAATATTTTGCTGAAGCAATTGGCCGGGTATGTTATTAGTGAGTTGGTTTACGGAATAGATTTGCTGCACACTGGTATCTTCATCCACAAATTTGTTAACAATTAATGAATCACCCTTTACCTGGTATTTGCTAATGGGCAGGTATCGGTAATCTTCTGCACGGCCGGTAATTAATTGTGTAAAACATCCGGTGGTACGGTGTTTTTCGCCCGGAATTTTTAAAAAGAGTTGTGTATATCCGGGATTTTTTGCCTGTATCTCTACTGTCTGCAAATCTGCATCTGGTGTTACGTCCGGCGCCACCAGGTATCCAAAGAAAGACATAAAAATGGCTATCCCAATAATCAATAAACCCACCAGGGCACCTATATTTTTTTTCAGCTTATGCCAGGTTTGTGCACTAAACGAAGATGATTGCTCCATAGTTAATTATGACTATTTCTACTGGTGTGATAATTTCAAAATTAGCGTCTTAAATCTTTTGTTACACGAATTATACCACACTAATTCATCATCTACCTAATTCATGATACCATCTCCAAATTGGCGTAGTTAAGTTAAACTTATCATAAGACAACAAAAAATCAGACAACTTTTCGTTCCTTCCAACGGTAGCTACCAAATTTGCCCAGCCAACCAGCAATTACTGTGTACAAAATATGAAAAGGTTGTGCCATTGGAAACCACCATAATATATTTTTTTTACCGAAAAAAGCCGCTACGGGAAAGAGAAAAAACAGTTCAATTATTGTTTTTAGCACCACCAATATAATCCAGCATTGTAACAAGGACGGCTTTATACCGGCAAAATTAAAAGATTCATTTTTGAAGATAGCAGTTATCGGCAATATCAATAACAATAGGTTGAATACATACACCAGCAGCAACACAACCAAAATTCGTTTGTCTTCATATTTGTCCGCCTTGCTCGCCCAACGAATACGCTGGTTAAAAAAATCTTTCCAGTTTGTCATCGGTTGCGTAGCAACAATGGCTTCTGATGATTTTAAAAATAACACCCTGGCAGGACTACGCTGATAAATTTTATGCATCAGCAACATGTCATCTCCGCTGGCAATATCGTCAATACCCTTAAAGCCTTCCACTTCGTAAAATGCTTTTTTTTCGTACGCAAGATTGGCGCCGTTACACATGCTGTGTATTTTTTTGTAAACTGCAGCCCCGGTAATCCCCTGTAAAGTCATAAAATCAAGCGACTGAAAAATACCCAAAAAATCGCTGCCATTCACTACTACCGGTGCGGCGATAAATGCCGGATGATTCGTTGCATAAAAACCGGCGATCGTTTGCAGCCAGTCTTTCCCCATAGTACAATCTGCATCCGTAGTAACAATAAGGTTGCCGAAAGATTGTGCAATTGCGATTTCAATCGCCTTTTTTTTGTAAGCATTCAATGGTTCACTCACATAGTCTTTCAATAAAATACACCGAATATTTTGTTGGTTGAAAGATTGAACAATGCTTACTGTATGGTCGGTTGAGTGGTCATCTACCACTATCACTTCATACAAATTTTGCGGATAGGTTTGATCAATGATGGATTGTAAACAATTACCAATAAACATTTCTTCATTGCGGGCAGGAATAACGATAGTAATTTTTGTGGTGAAAACTATCGCTTCAGAAGCAGCTGAAATGTCGCTTTTATTTACCAAAACTTTATAAGCAGGTATTTGCCGCCAGCATTGCCGGTAATAAATAATCAAGACTGCATAGCCTGCAAATAAAACACCCGAGGTAACAAGTAAAATGGACTCCATAATGGTATTCCTACAAGAGTGCTATCCACCAACGGTGGACAAGCTGCAGCAAGTTTAAACTTTTGTACAAAAGCCGGAAACACAAAAATAATTTTTAAAACTTCATCCTAATCATATATCTTTATATAGTTGTCTAAACAACTATATGCCAAACAACCAATTTAAAAGGGGAGAATTATACAGCTTTATCACCGGTAAAGCCAGTACCGCCAT
>JANYFI010000254.1 GCA_025362765.1 Ferruginibacter sp.
TCTCCTGCATTCTGCCTCTGTAGAATATTGGCTAAAGAAATTTGATATGTTCATAACTAATTATTTTAGACAAAAATACTAAAATAATTAGTTATTCCAAATAGCGAATAGTCATTAATAAGAAGGTATATGAAGCGCTGATCAATATAAATATTCCAGGTACTTTACCTGACGCAAATGGTCAGTACACCACAAATGCAGCCAGCTTTGTAAATAAAGGCGTTGAAGTTGCCCTTAACTGGCGGGATGATGTAAGCAAAAAATTCACTTATAATATTGGCGTCAATGCTGCATTTAATCAAAATAAAATCATTGGTTTAAAAGGAGGTCAGGCCTTGCAGGACGGAGGAAATAGCCAGGGCTTTACAACTAAATCTGATAATGGCGTACCTATTGGTAGTTTTTATTTATTGCAGGCAAACGGTACGTTTAAAAATGCAGATGAAATTGCAGCTTCCGCCCAAAAGGATGCCAGGCCAGGCGACTTAAAATATATAGATATTAGTGGCCCTGCAGGTAAGCCAGATGGAAAAATAGATGACTATGACAGGGCCTATTCAGGATCGTATCAACCCAAGGTTACTTTCGGTTTAAACGGTGGTATCAGCTATCAAAGTTTTGATTTGAATTTGGGAGCGTATGGTACGGCGGGTGGTAAAATTTACAATGGTAAAAAGCAATCAACAGGAGCCGATCAGCGGGATAATATCGAGGCTGCTGTAGCCAATGGCCGTTGGACGCCTAATAATTCCAATAGTAACATACCAAGGGCAACACTTACCCAACTACCCAACTCTACCTACTTTTTGGAAAAGGGAGATTTCTTAAGAATAAACAACATCACCGTTGGATATACTATTGCACAAAATGTTTTAGCAAGGTATAAGATATCCAAATTGAGAATTTATGCCACTGCGCAGAACCTTGCCACCATCACCGGTTATTCAGGATTTTCCCCGGAAGTGCCCAGTTCAAATCCACTAAATGCAGGTATTGAGCTCAATTCGTATCCGTCTACCAGGACCTATGCTTTCGGTATTAATCTATCATTCTAATAAAAAATATTATGAACTACAAAATATTAATTTTCATTTCAGGTATAACGCTGTTAACCGCAGGCAGTTGTACCAAAAGCTTTTTGGAGGTTCCGGCACAGGGACAGATTGATGAAGCAGCGGTATTGAACGATCCGGCTGCAGCACAAAACCTGGTAACAGGGGTGTACAATTCGCTTTACCAGGGCGGTTTTGGTAATAATACGGTGGGCTTTCTTTATTACGTAACGGTGGACGAAGCATCTGATGATGCGGATCCAGGCAGTGTTCCCGGTGATAATTCACAGGGCGAGTTGATAGATAATTTTACTGTAACACCTAACAGTTTCTTTTTTGATAATCTTTGGAAAGGGTATTATGGCGGCATTAACCAGGCAAACAAGGCGTTGGAAATTCTTGATAAGGCCACTTTTGATGCCTCGACGGTAAAGCGCTTAAAAGGAGAAACAAGTTATCTACGCGGCATGTTTTATTTTAACCTCGTACGATTGTTTGGCGGTGTTCCTAAAATAACAAGGGTGCCGGGTGTAGCAGATTTTAATTCAGATTCATTGGTTACGAGAGTCTCGAAAGAAGAAATATATGCGCAGGTCATCAGCGACCTTCAGTTTGCGATAGACAATTTACCAACAAAAGGAGACGGCAACACCGAAGTAGGACGTGCCAATAAAGGTGCAGCCGAAGGCTTGCTGGCAAAGGTTTACATGTACCAGCAAGACTGGCAAAAAACGTATGATCTTACATCAGATGTAATAAGCTCTGGTTTATATTCCCTTGTAACAAATAAAGGCGATACGCTAACTGATTACAACGTAATTTTTAGAGAAAAACCCGTAAACGGCGCTGGTGGAAACAACAATTCGGAGTCTTTATTTGAAGTGCAAACGGGAGTGAATGTAGGTGAAAATGCAGTAAGCCCTTTATACAGTAATGGCCAGGGGCCCAGAGGAAAAGGCGGTTGGGATGATTTGGGATTTGGCTGGAATTCACCCAGCCTTGACCTGGCAAATTCTTATGAGGCAGGCGATACTCGTAAGGCAGGAACAATTATTTTTATCAATCCTACAATAAACCCAAATGGCCCTGGAAATTTGGGTACCACGCTTTGGGATGGCTTTAGAATACCATCGCAGGATTCTGTAGTAAACCCAAGATATAATTACAAGGGATATGCCAGTTCCACCGCTGAATCGCCACAGTTATCTGGCAGTAAAGATACCAAGCCGAAGAATATCAGGCTGATGCGGTATGCAGAAGTTATATTAATGAATGCTGAAGCCGCGGTAAAATTGGGTAAGACAGGTGAAGCGCTCACCGATATTAATTTGGTAAGAAACAGAGCCGGGCTGTCTTCTTTAGGGGCGGTAACCGTGAACGATGTTTGGAA
>JANYFI010000285.1 GCA_025362765.1 Ferruginibacter sp.
ATCAAAGCCATATCGCCACAGCTTATTACTACAACAAAAGGCGTAAACCTGGCGGATGCACTGGCGGCTTTACTGGTATCGCACAGGGATCCACAAACACTGCGATGGAGCGATAAAAATTCATTTACGCTGCCAACAGAAATGATTCCAACTGATGTACCCGCCTGGTGGCTGCTAAAGAAAAAAAACGCCATGTTTTACAATGGTTTTGGCCGCGGCGATTTTGGCCGTTTTTTGATGGGCAGCAATTTATTGACAGTAACAGACACGGCTGAAGCGGCTGAAGTAGACAGTCATTTTAACGATGTGCTGGCCTACATCAGTTCCATCCAGCCACCAAAATATCCACGGCCAATCAATACTTCCATGGCCACATCCGGCAAAACTATTTTTACTGCCAACTGCAAAAAATGTCATGGCAGTTATGGTGATAGCGGCAGGTATCCTAACCTATTGATTCCAGAAGAGATTATTAAAACTGACTCTGCTTTGTACACAGCCAATTACAGTAATCCCGAAATGGTGAACTGGTTTAACAAAAGCTGGTTTACAACCGGCGATCATCCTGCAAAGCTGGCGCCTTACCGCGGCTATATTGCGCCACCTTTGGATGGCATCTGGATAACAGCGCCCTATCTGCACAATGGCTCGGTGCCGGACCTGGAGACTTTATTAAACAGTAAAAAAAGGCCCACGTATTGGCAAAGAAGTTTCAACAGTGTTATTGATTATAATTACGAAATCCCTGGCCAACGGTATGAAATAAAAAGTGCACCAGGCGGCAGTGAAGTCTACAATACTACCCAAAAAGGATACAGCAACCAAGGTCATTATTTTGGTGATAAATTATCCGAAGCAGATCGGCGTTCAGTAATTGAATATTTAAAGACCTTATAAAATATTTTGTAAATAGCTAATAACGCTGATGACGCTTCACAGGCTGCCTCTCCGCCACGGCAGATCGCAGGTTTGAACATTTGCATTTTCACTAAATTTTTAACAAAGCGTAAGTGGAACTACTATAAAAGAAACATTTATCAATTCACTTCAAGTTATTACAAACTTCAATAACCCCGTCGGCAGCTAAAGCCGCGACGGCGGTTGATTACAAGTGTCCGGTGAAGATTTAAAAATCCATTTGTAACTTACATCAAATAAATACTCATGAATACGAGCGCCCTGCATCCACCTAAAACAATTTATGACGTTTGGGAAAGTTTACCGGAAGGAACTCTTTGTCAATTAATCAATAATCATTTAATTATAAGCCCTGCCCCAATAGATATTCATCAGGTAATTTTACTTAAAATCAGTCACAGAATATATTCTTATCTCGATCAGCATCCTATTGGTGAGATCCGCATTGCTCCATACGATGTTCATTTTTCAAAACGAAATATTTTTCAACCTGATTTAATCTTTATCGCTAACAGCAATCTGCACCAGATTGAATCAAAAGGTTTGGTGGGCGTACCCGACCTGGTGATTGAAGTTTTATCACCCGGCACCGCTCACAAGGACGAGGGTGAAAAGAAAGACATTTACGAACAATATGGCGTACAGGAATATTACCTGATAAATCCTGAAACCAAAAATGTACAGGCTTTTATTTTAAGGAATAAGGTATTTGTTGCGTTGGGTGAATCAAGTGGTGTGATTCAATCTGAATTGTTACAAACAACGGTTTCGTTCTGATTATATATCAAATCAGGATATGTCGCCGTAATTTTCACTTAAGGAATATCTTTCAAAGCAATTCACTTTAGGGGATATGAATACAAGATTATTGCAGATTTAAGTGGCACTCACAAAAAGGATATTGAACAAATTCTCAAAGACAATAGGTTGTTTGTTGAAGTATTTAAACATGGTTCAATTTTTAATTTAGGAAGTCAGAAAATAGAAAAGGTATTCCGACATTCCTTGTTCATTTTTGAAAATGATAGTATATATATTTGCAAAAATGATTCCGTTGAACGTTGAAAAGATATTGGCAACTTAAAGGAATACCTTGGAGCTGAATGATATCATTTTTAGCGTTTTAGACTATGTGATCAAATATGCGATGAACACCATTTGGAAGAATAGCAATCCTTCTTTAAAGCCCAATTGAAAAACCTCCGTTGAACGGAGCGTCGCCACTTCTGCCCAATCACGGACCATCTGCCGGTTAACAAAATTTTCTACTTTTAAAATTATCCTTTTTAACTACTTTGTGTTAGTTGAATTAAACAGACATTTAATAAAAAGGGGCGCAATTATTTGAAACTACATTCTACTAAAGGTTATTCTATCATTCACGCCTGGCTGGCTGCAAAGGGGCGTCACCCCTTTCTTTTCCAAGAGCAGACCTGGCAGGAGATTATTGAAGGAAACAGCGGCCTGGTAAACGCTCCTACAGGTTGTGGTAAAACTTTTTCCGTTTTTTTAGGCGCCCTGGTTGATTTCATCAACCGCTGCCCGGATAATTATCAAAGCAATATAAAGAACGGCTTGCAACTCATTTGGATAACACCCCTGCGTGCCCTTGCAAAAGATATTGGCCGTGCCATGGAAGAAGTAATACTGGAATTGGGCATGAGCTGGAAAGTGGGTATCCGCAATGGCGACACTTCCATGAGCGACAGGCAAAAGCAAAAGCGGCAAATGCCCGAAGTACTGATTATTACGCCGGAAAGTTTGCACCTGCTGCTGGCACAAAAAAATTACCCGGAAGTTTTTGCCTCTTTAAAAATATTAGCGGTAGATGAATGGCATGAACTGTTGGGCAGCAAAAGAGGCGTGCAGGTGGAACTGGCTGTCTCAAGAATCGTTGGTGTAAAAAAGAAATTAGAAGGAACAAATTCCGTTAGCATTTGGGGAATTTCAGCTACCATTGGTAACCTGGAACAGGCAAAAAATGTATTGCTTGCTCCGCTTCAAGAAAACAATCCCGGGGCGGGCGACATCATAAAAGCCATCCTCAATAAAAAAATCGAGATTGAATCCATTATTCCCGATGAGATAGAAAAATATCCCTGGGCCGGGCATCTTGGATTAAAGCTCGTGGACAAAGTAATTCCCATCATCAATAATAGTAAGACAACACTCATATTCATCAACACCCGCGGCATGACGGAGCGTTGGTACCAGGCTTTATTGACTGCAGCACCTGAATTATCTGGCGCCATTGCTTTGCACCACGGTAGCATTGAACAAGACCTACGCTTATGGGTGGAAGACAACCTGCATACCGGTAAATTAAAAGCCGTAGTATGTACAGCCAGCCTTGATCTCGGGGTAGATTTTCGTCCGGTAGATACAGTGATACAGGTAGGTTCGCCAAAAGGCGTAGCGAGGTTTTTACAACGGGCAGGCAGAAGCGGACATCAACCCGACGCTGTCAGCAAGATCTATTTTTTACCCACGCATACACTGGAACTGGTGGAAGCAGCAGCCTTAAAAGAAGCCATCTACCAAACATTGATTGAAAGCAGGGAGCCAATGCTGCTGTGCTTTGATGTACTGGCGCAGTACCTGTGTACGTTAGCTGTATCAGATGGTTTTGTTCCCACTGAAATTTTTGAAGAAATAAAAAATACCCATTGCTATAGCCAGATTACGGAAGACGAATGGCGGGAGCTGCTATTCTTTTTAACCAATGGCGGTGCGGCTTTACAACAGTATGACGAATATAAAAAGATAGAAGTTGAAGAGGGTGTTTATCGCATTACCAACAGGCGCATCGCCATGCGCCACCGCATGCATATCGGCACCATTGTAAGTGATTCAATGCTGAAAGTAAAATTTTTAAGCGGTGGATATGTGGGCGTAATTGAGGAATATTTCATTTCAAAATTACAAGCAGGCGATGTTTTTACACTGGCGGGCAGAAACCTGGAATTTTTGATGATAAAAGACATGACGGCCATTGTAAAAAAATCCACATCAAAAAAATCAATTGTACCCAGTTGGAATGGCGGACGCATGCCGCTAAGCGCCAACCTTGGCCAAATGTTGCGCAAAACATTTGACAAAGCTTTTGAAATGAACGGCCGCGTGCTCAGTAAAAAAGAGCGGTTGGATAATCCTGAATTATCCGTGCTAAAACCATTGTTTGATTTACAGGAAAACTTATCGCACATACCAAAAGAAAATGAGCTGCTCATTGAACACATCGAAACCAAAGATGGCTTCCACTTGTTTGTATATCCTTTTGAAGGCAGGCTGGTACATGAAGCCATGGCGGCTATTCTTGCATACCGCGTTAGCCAGCTTACGCCGATTACTTTTAGTTTTGCCATGAATGATTATGGATTTGAATTGTTAAGTGACCAGCCAATACCCGTAGATGATACCAACGTATATGAGTTGTTTAGTTTGGAAAACCTCTTTGCTGACGTTCAGCGTTCCGTAAACAGCTTGGAAATGGCGAAAAGAAAATTCAGGGACGTAGCGGTAATTGGCGGATTAATTTTCCAGGGTACCCCAGGGGAGTATGTAAAAACAAAACACCTGCAAAATAGTGCCAGCCTGCTGTTCAGCGTTTTTGCAGAATATGACCCCAACAATATTTTATTAAGACAGGCGTACCGGGAGGTAATGGACCAGCAGATGGAAGAAGTAAGACTAAGAAACATGTTGCAACGCATACAAAGCGGTAACATCGTAATAACATTCCCTGAACGGCTTACTCCTTTTTGCTTCCCGCTAAAAGTAGATAGCATGCGGGAAAACATGTCGTCAGAACAACTGGAAGACCGGGTAAAAAGAATGCAGGCACAGTTGGAAAAGTGACGCCCGCTTTGCCCGCCAAAGGAAGTTCTGCGACTCTCCTTGTATTCAAAAGTCCGCAAAAACTTCCTTTGGTGAACGTAATGATTAATAAACCAGGTACTTCTTCTGTACCAGATAAAGTATAATGAATACCAACGGAAAGGCGATTCCTAACAATGCAAATCCCTTAAACATACTAGCTCCCAAAAATAACAAACCTCCGACTATTGGAAGCACTTCGCCCACCAGCCAAAGGATAAATCCCTGCTTTTTTAACTTGCGCATTTCCAATGCTCCATACAAACAAAGTGCTGTCCCTACAAGGGTTAGCAACATAATCGGCAATTTATTTTCCATGGATTTTTTTGCCATTTCAAGTACGTCAGGCCCCATCATATTTTTCGCCCACGCCGGAGCTTCTGAAAGTTTGCTTTGCGCCTCTAACAAATCATTATAGGCCTTTTCAGCACGAAAATAATTCCAGAAACCGCCAATGAATCCCAATCCGCAACCAATAAAAGTTAGAATCGTTAGTGTCTTTAATCCGGAAGGCAGTTCAGGTTTTTGACCTTCTGCAAATTCCAATACGTTTGAAGTTGAATTAGTGTCAGTCATACAATTTAATTTTTACCTAAAGTAGATAAAATTTTCATATTACAAACCCAATATTCAAATTGATTTATTTCTTATCAGGTTTACCTTTGCGTGCATGTCTCTGGTAATACCACACACTATATTAAACAATACCTTTTTGCTATCGGCGGACCGATGCATTTTTTGGGAAGAACAAAAGACCTTAATTCTCTCTGATCTTCATTTAGGTAAAACAGGCCATTTCAGAAAATCCGGCATCGCTATACCTCAGGCTGTTTTTAAAGAAGATATGCAGCGGCTGGTAACGCAGTTGCAACTTTTTAAACCATTGCAGGTAATTATTATTGGCGATATGTTTCACAGCGAAAGCAATAAAGAACATGAGTTTTTTTTAAAATGGCG
>JANYFI010000303.1 GCA_025362765.1 Ferruginibacter sp.
AACATATTTCCAATGCGCTGGTATTTGCTGTTCAGCAACCGCGAGGCGGCGAACAGTGGTGATTTCATTAATTGCCAGTGTGGTGCAGACAAGCGCTTTGCCCATTGATACATGCCATAACCATGAAATAATTCGTCGCCGCCATCGCCGCTAAGCGCAACGGTAACGTATTGCCGTGCCATACGGCTTACCATCATTGTGGGAAACGCGGATGTATCTGCAAACGGTTCGTCAAAGGCCGGTAGCAGTTTATCAACCAGTTCAATCACATCTTTTTCCTTTACTTTAAATTCATGGTGTTCGGTATGTAAATGTGCAGCCACTTTGGTTGCATAAGCTGATTCATTGAATTTGCCTTCGTCAATGGAAATACTGAAAGTTTTAATTTTATTGGCGCCAGACATTTTTGCCGCTAGTGCCGTAACCAGGCTGCTGTCTATACCGCCACTCAAAAATGTTCCCACGGGCACATCGCTGATGAGTTGCTTTTGTACCGAATCTGTCAATAATTTTTCAAGTTGTATTTTAGCGGAACCCTCCGCCTGAATTTTCTTATTGTTAAATGCATTTTCAGGTTTCCAGAATTGGATACATTCCATTGCGGGAAGTTTGGGCGAAGTATTGCTTACTGTAATCTGCGTATAATGGGCAGAAGGAAATTTATTGGTTTTATCATAAATAGTTAAAGGCGCCGGAATAAAGCCTAGGTGCAAAAAATACGGAACAGCAGCTTTATTGATGGATAATTTATTTCCAAGCAACGATTTAATTACTTTTAATTCGGACCCAAAAACAATCGTTGTCTCATCCTGGTAAACAAACAACGGTTTAATACCGACATGATCGCGGCAGAGCGTAATAATATTTTTTTGTGTATCATAAATAGCAAATGCAAACATGCCATTCATGGTGGCGAAACATGCCGGGCCCTGTTGCACAAATAATTCCAGCAGCACTTCTGTATCGGAGGTGGTTTTAAGCGATGCCCCTTTGTCTGCAAGCTGTTCTTTCAGCTCTTTGTAGTTATAGATTTCTCCGTTGAACACAATACAATACTTGCCATCAGCCGAGAACATAGGCTGGTTGGCGCTACCCGATAAATCTAAAATGGACAGACGGCGGTGACCTAAACCAACTTTTGCATCGGGCGAAAAATACATTCCTTCCGCATCCGGACCGCGGTGTTTTATACATGACATAGCCGCTTGTAATTGCTCTTTGGAAAAGCAACTACTTGTTGAAATATAACCGGCAATACCACACATATTGTATGTTTTTTAAAAAATAATTTAACAGGCTGCATTCGCTACGGGGAAATTTTTACCCCGCTACCTGTTTTTGAAATATACGCTGTATATGCTTTTTTGTGCTGGCCAGCGTTATTAAAAAAACTATAAAATAAGTCACCATTATCGCTATAGCCGCGCCATAAGCCGACCATCTTTTTATAAAAAAATAATTCGCCGCAATAGCTACTGCCATACACAATGTGGAATGAACAATGATCTTTCTTTTTTCTTTATAATATACAAAGAAGGAATATAAAATAGACGATAGTGTCCAGAAAAAATAGCCCGCCGCAATAAAATAAATATAGTGCAATGCGTCGTGGTATTTAACATTGATAAACAGGTGATAAAAAAGGGCGGCAAAACTTATGAACATTGCAAGGGCTGCAACCATTGCAGCAAAATAATAAAGCAATAGCTGCCTGATTTTTACATAAGCTACTTCAGTGGCCGATAATAATAAAAATATCTTCGGCGAAAAATATTGTATCAATGCGGTGGAAAAGATGATAATGGCGGAAGCAAACGTGCAGGCAATCGTATACACGCCCAATAAGGCATGGTCGCCGGCCAGGAAAAATTTGTCAGACGAACTCATAACAAACATATTGGCCTGCATGAAAATGATAGGTAAAGCATACAACAGTTCTGACTGGATGTATTTAATTTTCACCTCTCCAAAAAGATACCCGTTTTTAATAAAGTAGTACACAGAATAGGCTGCAATAGCAACCAGGGCAACCAGCATGCCGCTGATACGACCCAGCCATCCATAATTAAACATCGTGATTAATAAAAGTGCGATGCCCAATTCGGTTGCCGTTTTTGAAATGCCGATACAGAGATATCTGAGTGGCTGGTTATTGTTTCTTATCAGGCTGATAATTTGTTCTGTACAAAAATTTAGAAAAGTAACGAAGGGAATTATCCAGAAAAAATTGAGTGGCATACCGTAAGTGGCCAGCAGGTAATCTTTCAGCAAAAAAAGAATAGCGACGGCAATACACGAGGTTGAAATTGTTAATGCAAAGCCGGTAGTGAAAAAATTTTTAAACTCAGGTTTAGCGAGTTTAAAAAAATCGGTACTGGTAGATTGTATTAACCCGAGTGATATAAAGGGCATTAAAAAGAGCACAGAGCTGCTGAACAGGCTAAGCATGCCGTTATCAGCAGGCGTTAAAAACCTGGGATTGGTAAAAACCGGGATCAATAAAAACGAAATGCCCTTTGTAAAAAAATTCGAAAAAGTGTACAGTCCTGCCGATCTCCATCCTGATCTGCTTTTAAGATTGTTGAAATTTATCGTTAAGGTCATTTACAATTTCTTAAACGTTGGATTAATGAGTCATATTACATTGTTGCACAGGTTTTATGGTATAAATGTAATTATCCGGTTAGTTTTAATACCTATCAGAGAGATAGGTTGAATTGTTGAGCTTGCTTTGTATGGAAAACGCGGAAAATAACCAGGATGGAATAACTGGCAATAACAAAAATGCTCCGAAACGGCCGGAGCATTTATTCTATTTAAAAGTTAATATCTATGCTTTGATGCGGAAAAATAATAATCGGTTGTTAATACTTTAACAACCGGCTTATTTGGTAAGCTGAAGCAGGTATTCTCCGTAGCCGCTCTTTTTTAATTTCAAGGCTTCTTTCATCAACTGTTCTTTATCAATAAATCCCATCCTCCAGGCAATTTCTTCCGGACAGCCAATTTTAAGGCCCTGTCTTTTTTCTATCACCCTTACGTATTCGCTCGCATCATTCAGCGATTCAAAAG
>JANYFI010000348.1 GCA_025362765.1 Ferruginibacter sp.
AGCCGCTGCTGTGCAAGAATCTAAAAAGTCAAAAAAAATGAATTCAATAGAAAATTAACAAACAATTAAAAGGAGGATAAAATGGACAATGTATCTGTTATTGCAGTAGCTTCAATCATCACAGCCGGACTTACAACGGGAATCGGCTGTATGATTCCGGCATTAAGCGAGGGCAAAGCTGTATCGACAGCGTTGAGTTCCCTTGCACAGCAGCCTGACGCTGCTCCATCCATAACGAGGACTCTATTTGTCGGGTTAGCAATGATCGAATCAACAGCGATATATTGTTTCGTGGTTTCTATGATCCTTATTTTTGCCAATCCATTCTGGACGCACATCATTGCAAAATAATCAGCATCATGCAAATTAACTGGTTCACAGTAATAGCCCAGGTACTGAATTTCCTTATTCTGGTATGGTTGATGAAACGCTACCTCTACAAACCAATTCTTAATGCCATTGACGAACGCGAAAAAAAAATTGCAAGTCAGCTTGAGGAGGCAAAAACTAAAAAAGCTGAAGCGAAAAACGAACGGGATGAATTCAATAAAAAAAACCGGGTGTTTGATCAGGAGAAGAAGGAAATGATGGACAAAGCCGTTGCCGAAACGAATGAACAACGGCAGAAACTCCTTGAAGAAGCAAAAAATGATGCCGCAGCTTTACAAGCTAAACTGGAAACGGCATCAAAAGACATGCAGGAAGACTTGAAGCATAAGATTGCACAAAAAACAAGTCAAGAAGTTTTCGCCATTGCACGAAAGACGCTTTCGGACCTTGCCGATCTAGATTTCGAAGATAAATCAGTGAACGTTTTTATCAAGCGATTAAATGAGATAAAGGAAACCGAAAAGAAACAATTTATCGAAGCTTTCAAATCTGATACTAAGCCGGTTCTTGTCCGCAGCGCGTTTAAATTGCCTACGGAGCAGCAAACAAAAATAAAAAATGCAGCGAATGGAATACTCGGTGAAAAAACTCAATTTGAGTTTAAAATCACATCTGAAATAATCGGGGGTATTGAACTCAGCATAAAAGGTTATAAACTGGCATGGAGTATTTCGGAATATCTTAATTCATTTGAAAATAGTATTGCCGAAACAATGAAGGAAAAGCCAAAATCAGGATCAGAAAAAAAACAGCATGCTATTAAATGATTTCAATAAAATTATTACAAGCACATTCGATCAATTAGACCGGGGCATAGAAAACTATACTTTTTCTTTTGCACCCCGTGAAATTGGAACAGTTGTCAGTGTATCGACAGGAATTGTCAAAGTTTCAGGCCTTCCTGGTGCAGGTTTTGAAGAACTTTTAAAATTTCCTGGAGATTTATTTGGCATTGCTTATAACCTTGATGAAGATGAGATAGGTGTAATTCTTTTGGGTGAGGATACATTATTGAATGCGGGTGACGAAGTGGAGCGTACTGGCCGTATAATGGATATTCCTGTTGGAGATGCCCTTATAGGAAGGGTGGTTGATCCGCTTGGGAAACCGATAGATGGCAAAGGCCCAATTGCGTATACGCACCGTCTGCCCATTGAGCGCCCGGCTCCTGCTATTATGGATCGTGCCCCGGTGAATACTCCTCTGCAAACAGGTTTAAAAGTTATTGATGCATTGATCCCTATAGGGCGGGGGCAGCGTGAATTGATTTTGGGCGACAGACAGACAGGCAAAACAGCTATCGCAATTGATACGATACTCAATCAGGGTGATAAAAATGTATTATGCATTTATTGCGCCATCGGACAGCGCGCATCATCAGTTGCAAAAGTAATTGCTAACCTGGAAGCAAAAGGGGCGATGGAGTATACAGTTGTAGTTGTAGCAGAAGGGAACAACTCTGCAGGAATAAAATACATTGCGCCGTATGCCGCCACCAGCATTGCAGAATATTTTATGGAACAAGGTCGTGATGTGCTTATTGTTTATGATGACCTGACCAATCATGCACGTTCTTATCGGGAATTATCCCTTCTATTAAGGAGGCCGCCCGGACGTGAAGCATTTCCAGGAGATATTTTTTATATACATTCAAGATTATTGGAAAGAGCTACCCACCTGAGTGAAAAATTAAAGGGGGGTCGCTTACCGCTTTACCTATCATTGAAACGGAAGCTCAGAATATTTCAGCTTATATTCC
>JANYFI010000384.1 GCA_025362765.1 Ferruginibacter sp.
GTTTTGAACCTACGCACATGGATAGCCACATGGGAACTTTATTTGCATCGCCCGCCTATTTGCAGCGCTATGTAAAGCTGGCTATTGAATACCATATACCCGTTATGTTTCCCGCCGGGCATGCTACCATTATTGCTGTGCAATCTAAATTACCAACGATTCAAATGCAAACTATGAAAGTGATTGGCCAACAATTGTGGTCTGCCGGCTTACCCGTGCTGGATGATATTTTTAGTGAGACCGGATGGAACTTACCAAACGGCACACCCGAAACAGATGAGAACATGCAAAAATTTAAAACACAGAAATACAAAGAAGCTTTTGCATCCATGAAACCCGGCATTACTTATTTAATAATGCATTGTACCCAACCTTCTGAAATTTTCAAACATATTTCAGCAAGCGGCCCGGAAAGAAAAGGCGACATGCTGGCCATGATGGATCCTGAATTAAAAAAATATGTGGAAAGCGAACATATCATTTTAGTAACCTGGAGAGAATTGTCGGAAAGAAGAAAAAAACTACAGTAGGGTTATTATGGATGTTGTTATGCAGGCAACTGATAATCTACTAATTTTATTTGAAGGTAATGATGACCTGTGTGTAACTTATGCTCTTTTGCTTCGTTTGCCCACTTACTTATTATGGGATGTAAATGAGAAAATAATTTTTTACACTGCTCTTTTTCAAAGTGCGATATTTATAAGCGCATTTTCTGAATACGGAAAATATTACAGCAATTTTGATGACAAGAAATACAATGGGAACTGTGCGACTGAATGGCAACGCAATTGATCAGCCCTTTATCAGCCTTGCAAGTATTATGAATGGGAAAAACCTATTTTTTGAAATGAGGCCGTTGCCAGATAAGAACTGGAAATAGATTTTTTGTTTTCAGACAAAAAAGGTTTTCTTATACATATCAACCACAAAAATTTACTAATAAACTAAAAAAACACCACCTGTTCTAAAGGCAGAACAGGTGGTGTTTTTTATTAAGAAGATCTACTTTAAAATGGCAAATATTATAACACAATATATTTACCGCTTTTATTTAAAACCTTTCTTACTTTAAATTTTTAAGATAGATATTCCGGTATTCAACTTTCATGGTAGGCATTACGTGTACCTGGAAACCCAATACACCTTTAAATTTTCGGGCTTTGGTATCTTCGTCTTTGGCATCACTCATTAATATACCATTGATAAAATGTTGCAGGTGGTTGCCTTTTGCAATGATGCGTATTTCGTTCCAGTCACCATTTTTTATTTCACTTTTTAAAGAATCTGAGTTGCCTACAGAACCTACGATCAAAGGTTTTTGATCCGTTTTCAACAAAGCCTTTTCACCACGCATAGCCAGAAACCCACGGCCACGTTCTTCATAATTCTGTCCGGTATAAGTATTGGCTCCGTCAATATCAGCTTGGTAACCTTTAAGGGCATAAGGGATGCCTTTCACTTCTTCACTGCGGTATTGAATGCCACTGTTTCCTTCCGGGCTGATGCGGTATTGGGCTATTAATTCAAAATTAGCAGGTAAGCCTCCCCGAAAGATAAGAAAAGTATTTGTTTTGATAGCATGGGCAGCCGTAACCTCTCCCACAAAAGTTCCGTTTTCTATGCGCCAGAATGTGTGGTCACAATCCCATCCCTTCATGGTTTTACCATCAAATATTTTTGTAAATCCGGGATGATCCTGAGATTTTACAGACAATGACGTTGCCATTATTATAAAGGCAAGTGCTAAACGGAAACTTATTTTTTGTGACATAGTTGTTATTTGAAGATGAAGATTTTATTGCATTGATTGGGTATTGTTTCAGGATATATTACAGTCTTTCCAGCTTTGCGAAATGGCTGAATCAACCACAGCCTGGCAAACCTTTTGGGTATCCAGGGCTTCTTTAAAAGTAGGTGAACAAGGTTCGCCCGTTTCAATACTCTTTAAAAAATCGGCTACCTGGTGAATAAAGGAATGTTCGTATCCAATGCCCAGTCCCGGTACCCACCACTTGTCCATATAAGGATGATCGCCATCCGTAACATGGATAGAACGCCAGCCTTTCAGTTTTGATTCATCTGCATTATCAAAAAAATTCAGGCGGTTCAAATCGTGCAGGTCCCAGCTTATAGAAGCATCGGCACCATTGATCTCAAAAGTATACTTGGCTTTGTGCCCCCTTGCATAACGGGTAGATTCAAACAAGCCCAGCGAACCGTTGTTAAAATGACACATGAAAGAGCAGGCATCATCAATGGTTACTTTTTCTACTTTGCCGGTGAGTTGGTGCATACGTTCCTTTACAAATGTTTCCGTCATGGCAGACACATCTTTGATACCTCCATTGAGCCACAAAGCTGTATCGATACAATGAGAAAGTAGGTCACCCAGTACCCCTGATCCGGCAACGGCGGCATCCATGCGCCACAAGCCCTCACCACCCTGCGGAAGATTTTCATTGATGGTCCAGTCCTGGAGAAAATTGGCCCGGTAATGATATATTTTGCCCAGCTTGCCGGAGTCGATGATTTGTTTGGCCAGTGTAACAGCCGGCAATCTGCGATAGTTATACCAAACGGTATTTGGAACGCCTGCTTTTTCAATGGCATCTACCATACCTTCAGATTCAACCAGGTTGCGTGCAAGTGGTTTTTCACGCAGAGATAGCGATTGCCGCTGCAAAAGCAGGTAAAATGATCCTGTGTGAAAAACCACTTGCACGCAACCT
>JANYFI010000395.1 GCA_025362765.1 Ferruginibacter sp.
ATGACTATATGGCGCAGGAAAAAGAGTATACCGGCCATATCGTTTTAGGCGCAGTAACAGCCACATTCGATCTTGAAAGTGAACCGGAACAACAGCAGCCAGTAAGTCATCTATCAGATGAAACTATAAAAAATACTACGCAACGGTTTACAGGAGCCATCCAGCAACTTCCACCCATTTATTCTGCTATTAAAAAAGAGGGTGTTGCTTTATATGAGCTGGCAAGGAAAGGAAAAACCATACAACTGGAACCAAGGAATATAACCATTCATTCGTTTGAAATTACGGCCATCAACTTGCCTGAGGTGCGGTTTAAAGTTGTTTGTTCAACCGGCACTTATATCCGTAGCCTCGCAAATGATTTTGGTGCTGCGTTGGGTTGTGGGGGCTACCTCGGTAGCTTACGCAGAACAAGAATCGGAATATTTGATGTAAACAACGCCGTTGATTCGGAAGATATTTTTCGGGAGGTAAGCAGCAAAAATCCTGGCGTTGAAACGGGTAGTGAAGACGGTTACCAACGCTAAAATGGATAACTTAAACCGATACTAAAATTAAAATTATTTTGTCGCCATGTTTTGTTTTCATCTGTTCCTTTTAACAAATGATTGTAACTGATATCAGGTATATCCCATCCATCATTTTTGGCAATTTCCGGTTTTTTAACCCTGAAGCCAAGATCAAAACGCAGCACGACATAATTAAAATCAAAACGAAACCCGGTGCCAACATCCACACCCAATTGTTGGTAAAAATTTTTGAATTGAAACTGCAGGCTGTCTGCTCCGCCACCCGGCCTGGTATTGCGAAAATTCCATACATTCCCAATATCAGTAAAAAGCGCCCATTTTAACACGAGCTGGTTGGGGATTATTTGAAAAAGATCATGGCGGTATTCTGCATTTACTTCAAAGCGAATATCTCCTGTCCGGTCGTTGGTAAGAGATGTATTACCGCCCGGCTTTGCGCCGGGCCCGATGCCACGGATGGGCCACCCCCGCATACTGTTGGCGCCTCCGGAATAATACTGTTTAAAAAACGGCAATGAAGCAGTGTCATTGTTTTCAAGGGGAACACCTACACCCAGGAAAGCCCGGAAAATCCGGGCTGATTTGGAATTGGTAATGGAAAAAGTATACTCGCCATCAACTTTCACGAATTGGCGCAATTCTTTTTTAAATACGCCCAACCGGCCCCATAACAAACCGGACTCTTCAATATTTCCACTGAAAGAACGCTGGCGGTTGGTACGTCTTGGATTAATATAAGTAGAAGAATAACTGTACGAACTGCCAATGATCATCGCCGTATTGTAAGAATAGCGGAGGTATGGATTTTGATTTAAAATAGTCCTGAAACTATCGGACTGGTTGAATAGGTAGGAGTATTCTATATTAGGAAATTTGATTAAGTTTTTCCTGTTTATTCTATTGGTCCACTGATTGCCAAATGCCAATCCGGTAGAAAAAAGATTGAACAGGTCAATCCTTTTTGTATACGAAGGATTGATGTTGATGAATGTTTGTTGGGTAAGCGGTTTTCCATTGTTAAACCACGCTTTTGGTAGAAGTTTAACGGGCCCCAGCAGGCGAGGGAAACTGATGGTATTGGTATAACTCAGCTCGTTTGAATTAATGACCCTGCTTGACCGGGAGGTATTTAAATTCAACTCTACACCGTACCGGATGGCGTGCGTCATTTTGATGCCTTCCTTATGGATGTTCCTGTTTTGCAGCGAGAGATTGGTCGATAAACCAAGCAGGTTTCCTCCATTGGCAATGGTGGCGGTATTGGTATTGCTGTTTACAGAATAACTCGCTTCTATATTGGCTTCAAATCCATATTTGCGTGCCGGAATCATCTGCATAATCATATCCAGTTTTCCGATACTGTCCTTTCTTTCTACTAACTGAATATTTATATTTTGCCACACACCTGTTTTAGAAAAATTGCTGAGTGTTTTGGCATAACCTTCCTGTTTGTACAACCCTCCCTTTTTTAAATCCATATTGCGTACTAAAAACCCGTTGCGAAATATTTTTTTATGGTAAAGGATAATAAAACCATCTTTTTTGGTAGTATCCTGCAAAAAGCCAAAAGTATTTAAACTATCAATGCTGCTATAATCTGGATAAATATATACGTTGCCAATATAATATTTTTGTAACCGAACGGTATCTGCCAGCGGGTTCAAAATCATTTCTAGTTTTATAGTTGGGTTGTTTCTTTTTTGATTGGCTTCTGCCAATAAACGAATGTTTTCAAAGGGGTCATCCGAGATGGTTGTTAAAGATAAAATGGTTGTATCGCCCCGCATTCTTAAATCGTCACTAATAAATTTATAATACCCATTGTTGCGGTATAAATCTACCAACCGGCCTGTTTCGGCCAGTATTTCACCCCTTGAAACCGGGTTTCCTTTTTTGATAAAAGATTTTGGTATTGTTGATATTGCCAACTGCTGTAGTTCCGGTTTGTTTAGCCGGTAACTAAAAGTATCTATCAGCGTGGGATTGCCGGCGTTAACAATATATTTTACTGATACACGCTGTTGTTTATCAAAGCTTAGGTGCAACAAGCTTTTTCCTTTTTTTACAAGGGCGGTGTGAACCGTCGTATCAATTGCAACAGAATCTTTTGCCTGGTAGTAGCCCAAGTGAAGCATTGAGCCAATCATGTTCCTTGCTGATCGATACGTGTACGAAGTGTCATATATTTCTGCGGAAGGGTTGGCCTTGTGGTACAGAAAAAGGTAATCTTTTACAACAACCCTGGCGCTATCATCCAACTGATCATATAATCTTTGACGGGCAGTGTTTCTTTCATCCCCTGTAAAATGGCCTCCTTTTAGTTCAATACTGGTTTTAAATAAAAAGGGTTTACCTTTTTGATAATTTTGCGTTGTTGTACAGGAAGATAATATCACTACTGCGCAAAAAATATTTTTAAAAACAGTCAAAAATTTCGTTTTTACAACCACACTAGCAATATAAATTTTAAGAGAACAA
>JANYFI010000398.1 GCA_025362765.1 Ferruginibacter sp.
CTAAAAAAGGTGGTTACATCCTACTTCATACAGTGTCTCTATAATCAGCACCAGCAGGCTACTACAGCCTTTCCTGATAAGGAATTGGCAGAAGAATTTATTGACGGGTTTTTTGAGTTTTTGTTTATACCACAGAAGCAAAAAAAGATGTCGCAGTATGAACTTACAAAAGAATTTGAATCATATAAAAGTCATTTATCAGCGTTGATTTATGATGTAAACGCTGATGGTGAAAAAACGCAGGCCATCACTGATTTATTTTTTGAAAATGTGCCTGCTATTTACGACCTGTTGTTAAAAGATGCAGAAGCAATTTTGCAGTCAGACCCTGCAGCCAAAACTATTGAAGAAGTGCTGATGGCTTACCCGGGTTTCTATGCAACAGCGGTGTATCGTTTTTCGCACCAGTTGGTATTGCAGGATGTAAAAATATTGCCGCGAATTTTTGCTGAGTATGCGCATAGCAAAACAGGCATTGATATTCATCCCGGTGCAACCATAGGATCGTCTTTTTTTATAGATCATGGCACCGGTATTGTAATAGGCGAAACCACCACCATTGGCAAAAATGTAAAAATTTACCAGGGCGTAACACTGGGCGCATTGAGTGTAAGTAAAATTCAGGTTAAACCAAAAAGACATCCATCCATAGAAGACAATGTAATTATTTATTCGGGCGCTACGATATTGGGTGGCGATACGGTAATTGGCCATGATAGTGTGATTGGTGGCAATGTATGGCTTACCAATTCCGTGTTGCCTTATTCAATTGTATATCATAAAAGTGAAGTGTCGATAAGGGATAACAATCCATTACCAGAGGCATTGAATTTTGTGATATAAAATATTGGTCCGGGCCAGGAAGCGATGGTCATCATTCTTGCGTCGCCCTCTTGTACAAAAACAGCAGTGGGGAGCTTTTACCGAAGCGAAGTGAAGCGGTAATTATGAATTAAAAATTGAAAAGAGCAGAGGATCAGGTAAATAAAATCTCTGCGTAGATGCAGAGTCAAACTTTCTCTCGAAGGAGAGAGTTCGGGTGAAGTCTCAAACACTAAAACTATCATAAAATGAAAGCAAATAGCATTTTAGAAACGATCGGCAACACGCCACATGTAAGGCTGAATAAATTGTATGGCGATCAGCACGAAGTATGGATTAAACTGGAAAAAACGAACCCCGGCGCAAGTATTAAAGATAGAATAGCATTGGCTATGATTGAAGATGCCGAAAAGAAAGGGTTATTAAATAAGGATAGTGTGATTATTGAGCCTACCAGTGGTAACACAGGTATTGGTCTAGCCCTGGTTGCTGCAGTAAAAGGTTATAAAGTTATTTTGGTAATGCCCGAAAGTATGAGCATTGAGCGCAGAAGGTTAATGGTATTGTATGGAGCAGAGTTTGTATTGACGCCGAGGGAAAAAGGTACAAAAGGGGCTATTGAAAAAGCAATAGAGTTAGCAGCAGCTACGCCAAATGCATGGATGCCACAACAATTTGATAACCCGGCTAACACGGCCATACATCGCACAACAACTGCTATTGAAATTTTAAATGATTTCCCCGAAGGGCTTGATTATATTATTACAGGTGTTGGTACTGGCGGCCATATTACAGGGGTGGCAGAAATATTAAAACAAAAATTTCCTAATTTAAAAGTGTTCGCTGTGGAGCCTGAATTATCGCCCGTATTAAGTGGTGGCGCTCCAGGTGCTCATCCTTTACAAGGGCTGGGTGCAGGTTTTACGCCGGCTATTTTAAATATGAACATTTTGGATGGGGTGATACAGATAAGCAAGGATGATGCTTATTCATATACCCAGCGGCTTGCAAAAGAAGAGGGTATTTTAGCGGGAATCTCAACCGGTGCTTCACTGGCAGCAGTTGCTAAAAAATTGGCGGAAATACCGGCAGGCGCAAAAGTGCTCACCTTTAATTATGACACCGGAGAAAGGTATTTATCTGTTGAAGGGTTGTTTTAGTACCGCCCTCTATCTTCCTAGGGGGAGAAAATGGAGGAGATCTAAACGACAAAAAATGCCAATTAACTGCAGGTACAAAGTGGAGTAAACAACAAGTAAAAATTTAAAAATTAGTGAAATCAAACTTCCCTTTAAGGGATGGGGACATGAACGTAACCAACCAACACATCGGCAAGGTAATTTTAGCAGGCGCAGGCTGCGGCGACCCGGAATTGATTACCGTAAAGGCGGCATGTTACCTGCAAAAGGCAGACGTAGTGTTGACGGACAGGTTGGTAAGTAAGGATATTTTAGACAGGTATGTGAGCAAAGATGCAGCAATCATTTATGTAGGTAAACAATGTCGCCGCGGCTACAGTACGCCGCAGGAAAGCATTAATTCATACATAGTGGAATATGCTTTACAAGGCAAGCTGGTCGTTCGTTTAAAAGGCGGGGACGTTTCTATCTTCTCCAATATTTTGGATGAATTGCAAACGGTTGTAGCGCATAATATTCCTTACGAAATTATCCCTGGCGTAACGGCGGCTTTGGGGGCGGCTTCTTATGCAGGCATTCCATTAACCGGCCGGGGATTGTCTACGGCAGTGCGGTTGTTGACGTCTTATAAATCAGATATTGTACCAGATGCCTACTGGCAGGAATTATCACAAACCACCGACACTTTGGTTTTTTACATGTCGTCGGAAACGCTGGATAATGTAGTCGCCAATTTGGTAAAATACAATATTGATCCGCTTAAATTAATGGCGGTGATAGAACAGGCTACAACGCCGTTGCAACATGTACACATCAGTTCTTTATACGACTACGAAACGAATTTAAAAGGACGTTCCTTTATTTCACCATCGTTGGTCATCATTGGCAAAGTAGTAGCCTTGCATGAAAAATACGCCTGGCTGCCGGATGCAGACACCAACGACCATTATTTTAAGCCGGTTCTTCCGGATGATCACCTTTTAAAAGCAACAACAAATGTTGGCAGAGAATAAACTGAAACTTTTTTTGGACCTGATTGCCTCAGCCAGTAAAGACGAATTGATCTGGATGAACGGCTACCTGAATGGTATGGTGCAACAACAATCCGCTGTTACAACGGCGGCCATTGCCGAACCTGCAGTGAGCAAGATCACCATAGTATACGGTACCGAAACCGGTAATTCAAAAAGGCTCGCGGCAGAATTTGCTGCAAAAGCAAAGCAACAACGCATCAATGCAAAAGTGGTGGGTATGGATCAATACCGGTTAACCGATCTTGCC
>JANYFI010000404.1 GCA_025362765.1 Ferruginibacter sp.
TAAAATTGAACTGCAATTGCCCGCTGGTAAAGGGTATGACATGGACTTATCTGCCAATAAAATTAAAACAGTTGACATGGGCAACTTTAAAGGAAAGATGGATGACAAAGAAATTCAGGGCCAGCTAAATGGCGGCGGAACAGCAGTAAAAGTAAATGCCGGTGGCGGTAAACTGGTGTTGACTTTTAATTAATAAACTGGTGTAATATGCTGGCGCTTGTGGTGCAGCAATCAAATAAACGTGTACAGCTTATCCAGCAATTGCGGATAAATTGTACACGTTTTTAATTTTACCAGGTGTTGCTATGGGTAAGGCTGTTTCTATAAAAAGGACTTGTACCCGCCAACTGTGCTTCCAGCAGGATATTTAAACAATAAATATTGTACGAAATCAAACACCGGCTGTCCGGTTTCGTACACCTGAATTACCAAGGCGCCCTGTAGCCCTTTGCAGTAAAGGGTTATAGCGTGGCATGGCTGTTGTGTAATTGTAAAAACGTTTATATACACATTGGTCTTATCATGATAAAAAATTATTTTAAAATAGCCTGGAGAAGTTTGTTTAAAAACAAAACTTTTTCTGTCATTAACATATTTGGGTTGGCGCTGGGCCTCGCCGGTAGTTTGCTGATATTTCTTTGGGTGAAGGATGAGTACAGCGTGGATAGTTTTCACGCTAATAAAAATCAGTTATACCGCATTTACGAGCGCCAGTTTTTTGATGGTAAACAGCAAGGCGTTATCTGGACACAGGGGCCGTTGGCCGCTGAACTAAAAAAATCGATTCCTGAAATTGAAATGTCTACTCCTTTTAGCTGGACAAGCCCGCAGGCATTTACCGTGGGGGATAAAACGGTTAAGCAAGATGCCAATGCGGCAAGTGCTGACTTCTTTAAAATGTTTAGTTTTAAACTGCTGCAAGGCACGGCGGCAGACGCCTTAAAGGACGTGAATAGTTTGGCAATTTCTCGTAAAACAGCCGAAATATTTTTCGGTAGCCCGGAAGCCGCCATTGGAAAAGCCATGCGATACAATAATAAAAAAGAGCTGATGGTAACAGCTGTATTTGAAAATATCCCCAACAACAGTACATTGAAATTTGACTGCCTGCGCAGTTGGGGTGCTTATCTGGAAGATGAACCATGGGCCAAAGGATGGGAAAGCACTGATCCCCTTACTTTTTTTAAAGTGCGCAGTGATGCCAACATTGCAGCACTGCAGACCAAGTTGCTGCATTTTACCGACAATTATTTAAAGCCGCCACCAGATAAAACGAGGAGTACCGAACTGGCCATGCAGCCATTTCATGAATACTATCTTAACAGTAATTTTAAAGATGCGCAGGTGGCCGGCGGCCGCATTCAATATGTAAGATTGTTTAGCATAGTAGCTGTTTTTTTGTTGCTGATTGCCTGTATCAATTTCATGAACCTGGCGACGGCACGTTCGGCAAAAAGAGCGAAAGAAGTGGGTGTAAGAAAAGTAGTAGGCGCCAAACGGTCTTCGCTGGTTGGCCAGTTTATCAGTGAGGCGTTATTGCTTACTATTTTTGCTGTTGCACTGGCCTTATTGTTGGTGGCGTTATTATTGCCGCTTTTTAATCACTTAACTGGAAAGCAAATGGTATTGCCGGTAAACGAATTTTCTTTTTGGGGCATGCTTGGTTTACTCACTTTAATTACGGGTTTAATGGCTGGAAGTTATCCCGCCTTTTTTCTATCGGCCTTAAAGCCTGTCCGTGTATTAAAGGGTGTATTAAAATTTGATGCGGCTTCCGTTTGGCTGCGCAAAGGTTTGGTCGTATTCCAGTTTTCGTTGTCCATTATTTTAATAGTAGGGATGATGGTGATTTACCGGCAGGTGCATTATGCCCAAAATATAAACCTCGGGTATCAGCCAAACAACCTGGTGTACTTTCCCCTGGAAGGTAAGCTTGTAAATAATTATGATGTGCTGAAAGAAAAAATAGCACTGCTGCCAGGGGTGACAGCCGTGTCAAGTATGACGGAAAGCCCCGTCAGTAATGGTTCCGGCAGCGAAGGCATAAAATGGTTTGGCTCCGGTGGTGATGGTCATATAAGATTTACTCCGCTTGGCGTAGGATATGATTTTACAAAAACATTCGACGTAAAAATGGCGACTGGTCGCGACTTCTCCAGCGATTTTTTATCTGATAGCGCTGCTATTTTAATAAATGAAACAGCGCGAAAAGTAATGGGTTTTAAAGATGCCATCGGGCAAACAGTTTCCTTTGGTGATAGCCCAAACAAAATAAAAATTATAGGAGTGGTGAAAGATTTTCACTACCAGTCGCTGCATACTGCTATCAGGCCGATGTTTATTTACCTGGCAGCTAAACAACCCAATGGAAATATGTTGGTGCGCATGGACGGTGCTAAAACCAGCACAGTGCTGGCCGGGTTGCAACAGGTATGCAAAGAGTTAAACCCGGAGTTTCCATTCACCAGTAATTTTGCCAGTGAAGAATATTACAAATTGTATAAAAGCGAACAGGTCATTAGCAAGCTCTCCAATTATTTTGCTTTCATAGCCATTTTTATTTCCTGTCTTGGTTTATTGGGCCTCGCCATTTTTACTGCGGAGCAACGCAGAAAAGAAATCGGCGTGCGCAAAGTATTGGGTGCAACCGTTGCCGGTATTGCTACATTGTTATCAAAAGATTTCGTAAAACTGGTATTGGTAGCCGTGGTAATTGCGTCGCCGGTTGCCTGGTATGCCATGCATATGTGGCTACAGGATTTTGCTTACCGGGTAAATATCAGTTGGTGGATATTTCTACTGGCCGGTGTGCTGGCTTTGAGCATTGCATTGCTTACTGTTAGTTACCAGGCCATTAAAGCCGCATTGATGAACCCGGTAAGGAGTTTGAGGAGTGAGTAGAAAATTGAAAACTTAAAGCTGAAGGCGTAAAATTGAAAGCATATACCACACAATATTTGACTAATGATATCCGGCTTAAAGCCTTCGGTTTTCGGCTTTTAAGCTTATAAAAAAAAGCAACGCACAACCATGATAAAAAATTATTTTAAAACCGCCTGGCGAAGTCTGTTTAAAAACCGTGGC
>JANYFI010000431.1 GCA_025362765.1 Ferruginibacter sp.
TTTTTGAAACAGAAGACCAGCGTAATTGGAGTGACAGCTCGTTTAAAACGTATTCTACGCCGCTGCATATACCTTTTCCTGCAGCAGTTAAAAAGGGCGACACAATGGAGCAAAAAGTTATCCTCTCTGTTACCAATCAAAGCAATCAGCAAACTATACAACAAACTGCTGGAGAGCCAGCTGGCGCAACAGGTAATCAACGCAAAATCGGGTTTTGTTTGCATCCGAAAAAACGGCAATTATCACAAAAGGAGACTGAATTTTTTAAGCCCAATAAGTTTAGTCATTACCGCGCCGAAATTGATTTGTATACAAGCGGGTGGCAACAACAGCTGGCGGATGCGGTAACAATAGCCGAACAGCTAGATAACAAGCTGGAACTGGTGTTGTTTTTTAAAGATGAGTACGGGGAACCGCTTAAACAATTTATACAGCAAGCCGGATACGTTGCAAAATACATCGCTGCTATTTTGTTACTAGATAGAAAATATGCCGTTACGCCGCCTGTTTTGATGAGGCAGGGCTACACAATGATTAAAGAAGCATTTCCTTTTATACAAACGGGTTATGGAACAGACGCTTATTTTGCGGCGTTAAACCGCAACCGGCCGGGTGATTTGCCACATGATTTTGTTAGCTGTAGTTTAATGCCGCAGGCACATGCATCCGACACAAGAACCATTATTGAAAACCTGGAAAGCCTGCCTGATATTATTAAAACCATACAGTCTTTTACAGATAAAGCGATCCATATTTCCCCCGTATCCCTTGGCAAAAGAATAAACCCTGATGCCGTTGAAGAGAAAGATTACTTCATTGCTGATAAGGATCCAAGAGCTGATTCGGAATTCACCAAAGGCTGGAAAATGTACTGTATTCAACAGCTTGAACAGGCTGACATCATTACATTTTTGCATTAGTTTGGTGATAGACCCCTCATGAATGAAGCCGGCAGCTGGCTCACTGTTGATGATTTTAACTTATTTTGTATCAGCTAAATTTTTACAGCAATCACCTATAATTAGGTAGTTTTTTTTATTTGAATATGGGGATTTACAGCATAAACTTTCGGTGAAAATACCTGGTAAAGCGCAGCAAATGAGTATAGTATTTTTATTGTTTGACGATTTTGAAACATTGGATGTGTTTGGGCCGGTGGAGATTTTCGGCAGGCTAAAAGATAAATACCAACTGACTTTTTGTTCGTTGGATGGAGGTATGATCAGCAATAGCCATGGCGTATCCATTTTGACAGAATCGATTGCCAGTATAAAACACCATCCAGAAATTTTTCTTATTCCTGGCGGCTATGGAACAAGGCCGGCTGTAAATAACGCTGTGCTGATTGAAGAGGTGACAAGGTTATGCAACCTTGCTTCGTTTGTTTTAACAGTATGTACAGGAAGCGCCCTGCTTGCCAAAACAGGATTGCTTGACGGAAGAAAAGCAACCTCCAACAAAAAGGCTTTTGACTGGGTAACTTCGCAGGGAGAAGCGGTGCATTGGATCAGAAAAGCCCGCTGGACGAGGGATGGAAAATTTTATACTTCCGCAGGAGTAAGTGCAGGCATGGATATGTCTTTAGGTTTTTTAAGTGATAACCACGGCATCGGCTTTGCCCGAAAGGTTGCCTTTGAAATAGAATATAACTGGGTAGAAAATATGGATGAAGATATTTTCTACCCACAGTAAAAAATTTAAATCAATTGTTTTAATTGGAAATTAGTATGGCCGGAGAAAAACACTTACAGAAGCTTTTGAAATCATTGCAGCCATTGCACAACACTGGAGAATTTGTTTTTTGTGTTGTAAACGATTTAACTACCGTTGATCTAAATGACGTAGTAATGTTGTTTAAAGAAAAGGAAGGTTACACAGTTATTATTGAAAGAAAGAAAGCAGATGAACTGCAACTTGCCTATTCATTTATTGGTTCCTGGATTACATTAACGGTTCATTCTTCCTTATCCGCCACAGGATTAACCGCAGCTTTTTCTACAGCGCTGGCCGCAGCAGGAATAAGTTGCAATGTAGTAGCAGCTTATTATCACGACCATATATTTGTAAACACGGAAGATACAGCCCAAGCGATGGACATACTTAAAAAATTTGCCGGGGAATAATAAAATTCATTTCTCTTTTCGGTATCAGGAAAGGCTCATCACCAGTTTGCCTATTACCGATCCGTTATGGTAAATTAATACGGTATAGTTTCCTTTATCAAAGCTATCCGCACTCAATGAAAAGTGTAATAATTTATCTTCGTTTGCTTCAAGCCGGGTATGTATTTTTTGTGAGTAAATTTTTCTTCCGTCAGGCGTTTCAAATGTACCTACTTCCCAGTCGGAATTTTGCAGCACTTTTCCATTTGGCTGAATGACTGAAATGAAAATATCCGCATCTTCTGCAGCTATATTGCTTTTAACAGCAAATGAGCCATTGATTTTTTGAGTTTCAATAGCCTGCAATGTTTCCTGATCTTTATCATCTATTACAAACACTGCATTTACGCGAATGCCCGTTAACACGATGGCTGCCGCTGGTGTTAGTTTGACAGTATTATTTGCAGCCGGCAATTTTTGTGCCGGGGTAACATTGGTATGGGGAAAGCTGCCATTGTTATTATACTGCTGCAACATTGCTTTCAGTTGTTCATTCTCTTTTTCGACGGATAAATTTTTGTGCTGCAATTCTTCTATTTTCAATTTAAGCTCGTTTATTTTTTCACGTGCACTGTTAAGGCTTTCCTTTGTTAGCTTACTTTTTAGCAGCAGACTTATTTCTTCTTTTAAACTGTTTATTTCGGTGATATTAGCGTTTACATTTCCTATCAATGAATCCGTTGTATTTTTTGCGGAATCAATCCTCAAATCCAGTTTACTGATAGTCCTGGCATATATGTCCATCAATGAGTCCCTGGTGGTGCTATTAACTTTACCTGATGGGGAAGTGTCTTTCTTAAAAACGCCGGAATCACCCCTTTGATTGCCGTTAAAAAATTGGTAGCCCCAAATAGAGAGCAACGCAAGCGAAAGTGATAATAGCAGCAATGATACTACCAGCAGAAAAGATGATTTATTATCTTTCATAATCAAAAAAATTTAGGGTAACAATCAACACTTCCAATATTATTTATTTGGAAATGGTCTGATCAACATAAGCGGATATCCAGCCAACCTGGCCGTTTTTAATAAGGTAAAACTGCTTTTTTTCGTAAATGCCTTCAAACTGCCGCATGATTTTTAA
>JANYFI010000464.1 GCA_025362765.1 Ferruginibacter sp.
AGCAAGAGGCTTTGAAGAGTACAAAAAAGTAATGGACATGAAAGCCAATACCAGCAACAATACGGTGTATGCAGATGATAAAGGCAATATTGCTTACTGGCATGGAAATTATATCCCAATAAGAGATAAAAAATTAAACTGGGCATTACCTGTCGACGGAACTACCTCCGCAACAGAATGGAAAGGATTGCATGAGCAAAAAGACATTGTTCACCTTTTTAATCCGCCAAATGGTTGGTTGCAAAATTGCAACTCCACCCCATTTTCGGTTGCAGGTGTTAACAGCCCGAAGAAAGAAAATTATCCGGCTTACATGGCACCCGACGGAGAAAATTTCAGGGGTGTGAATGCGGTTAGAATTATAGGGACGGAGAAGCAATATACTATTGATAAAGTGATTGCTAAAGGCTATGATACTTATCTTGCGGCGTTTGAAGTATTGATACCGTCGCTGGTAAAATCCTTTGATAAAAATAGTGCATCTGGCGATACCACCTATAACTTGTTAAAAGAACCTATTGCGGTATTAAAAAACTGGGACTATCATTCGGGGGAAGCATCCATTGCGACAACCCTCGCCGTTGAATGGGCGCAAAAATTGGATAAAAGTATTCAGAAAATATATACCGATGAAGGCGAAACTGACCAGGTGCAAAATACCAAACACCTTGCTGATGTTGCCACTGCGGCGCAGCTACTGGAGCCATTAGCCGATGTGGTAAATGAACTGACTAAAAAGTTTGGTAACTGGCAAATTCCCTGGGGAAGCATCAATCGTTTTCAACGCATTACTGATGACATTCCCGATCAATATACTGACAGTTTACCCAGTTTGCCAATGGGTTTTGCATCTGCCCTTTGGGGACAAATTCCTTCTTACAACAGCAAGTATTTTGGAGGCAATAAAAAGCGCTACGGCGTAAGTGGCAACAGCTTTATTTGCGCTGTTGAGTTTGGTAAAAAGATCATAGCAAAGTCTTTACTGGCTGGTGGTGAAAGCGGCGATCCTTTATCGCCACATTTTAAAGACCAGGCTGAAATGTACATCCATGGCCAGTTTAAAGAAGTATTGTTTTACCCCGAAGATGTGGCAAAGCACGTAGAAAAAAAATATCACCCCGGAGAATAGACCGCCAACAATAAGGGTAGGGGCAGGGTTCACCCCTGCCCAACTATAATAAATGAAATGGCAGGGTTCACCCCTGCCCAAATAAAATAAATAGGCAACCGCAAGGGTTGTCCCAACAATGAACAACAAGCCAAAATACAATCCGCAAATTCATCACCGCAGATCTATCCGTTTAAAAGGATACGATTATTCGCAGGCGGGTTTGTATTTTATAACCATTTGTTGCCAGGATAGGAAATGCCGTTTCGGTAAAATAGAAAACGGGGAAATGATTTTAAATGAATGGGGAACAGTTGCATACAATGAATGGGTAAAATTGGTTGAACGATTTAAAAATTTTGAATTGGATGTTTTTCAAATAATGCCCAACCACCTGCATGGAATTATTTTGTTGAAAGATGTTGTAGGAGAAGGGGGATTGCCTGATCAACCACGAAACACTCAGGAGGCAACAGCTTCGGATTCAGACCTACAAAATGATTCAATTGCAAATGATAATGATACGGGGGTAGGGGCAAGCCCTGCCCCTACGAATGCTGCGATTGGCGACATTGTTGGCGCATACAAATCATTGGTATGTAATGGTTGTTTGGAAATTTACAAATCAAAAAACGAACTGATGGGTAAATTGTGGCAACGCAATTATCACGAACACATCATCCGCACCGAACAATCGTATCTAAATATTTCCAATTACATTATTAATAATCCGGCAAAATGGGCGGAGGATAAATTTTATAATAAATGAATACGGGCGAAATCCTTATTATCAAATAGGGTTTTGTGCGATTAATAGTAGAAACGAGCTTTCTCAAGGTTATTAAAGCCTTGGAAAACTGTTACCTCACACAGCATTATTAGCAATCACATTCTTATACCACAAAGCAGATGCTTTCGGTATGCGATTGAGCGACCCTTCTTCAACATAATGTATTCCGAATTTTTTTGAGTAACCGCTGGCCCATTCAAAGTTGTCCAGCAACGACCAGATAAAATATCCTTTCACCTTTACGCCAGCGTCGATCGCTTCGCCGATGGCGGTGATATATCCTTTAAAGAAATCAACTCTTTCGATATCGTTTACCTCGCCATTGATTAATGTATCATCAAAAGCGCAGCCATTTTCTGTAATAAAAATAGCCGGATTATTATACCGTTCCGCAATCCATTGCAGCAGTTTTTTACAGCCCCAGGGAACAATGGCCCATTGCATATCCGTTAACTTCCAGTCTGCATCCACACTCAGGTTTACATCCTGATCTTCTGATAAACCTCCGTTGCCATAAACACTGCCTGCTTCTTTATTATTAGTAGCATCCGATGCATACATGGTGGTGTAATGATTCAATCCAAAAAAATCGGAAGAACCTTTTAGCAATAATTTTTGCTCGGCTGTAAACACCGGCAAACGCTTGCCCAATCTATCTTTCATCAACGCAGGATAATCGCCTTTATATACCGGGTCGGCAAACCATGCTAAGAAAAATTCCAGTGCCCGTTGCGCAGCTTCCTTATCGGCAGCGCTGTCGGTCAATGGTTCTCTCCAATCGCAATTATTGGTAATACCAATACAACCTTTTTGCTGCTGTTGAAATTGAGTGCGGTACACATTCACCGCCTGTGCATGCGCCAGCAATAAATTGTGGCCGGCAACATACGGCAAATCGTTTGACTTTTTGCCGGGCGCAAACACGCCATGACCATAACCCAAAATAGCCACCACCCATGCTTCATTGATGGTGATCCAGTTTTTTACCCGGTCGCCGAAATGAGTAAAGCACAGTGCCGCATAGTCTGCAAACACAGTTGCTATTTCATCGGCCAGCCAGCCATCTATTTCAAATTCAAGCGCAGCAGGTAAATCCCAGTGATATAATGTTACCCAGGGTTCTATACCAGCCGCAAGCAGTTCATCAATCAGTTTATTGTAAAAATCAATGCCCTGCTGGTTTACGGCACCCCTACCTGCAGGCAGTATACGGGCCCAGGCAATGGAAAATCGGTACGCTTTTAACCCCATAGCTTTCATTAACGCAACGTCTTCGGCTATGCGATGGTAATGGTCACAGGCTATTTCGCCGGTATCGCCATCCTGCACTTTACCCGGAATTAAACAAAACACATCCCAGATAGACGGCCCTTTTCCATCTTCGTTCCAGGCACCTTCTACCTGGTAAGAAGAGGTGGCGCTACCCCAAATAAAGTTTGCCGGAAATTGTTGTGTCATGATAAATGGGGTAATTTTTTTGAATGATTTGTGCAATGCCTTTTTTATCTTAGCAAAAGAGACGACAAGTTAGGTCATTTGCAGAATGCCCGTTTTGGCAAAGTAAATTAAAAAAATGGGGGTTATTTTCTTTTACAAAATTGGTTATTCAAAATACGGTTGTAATATTTTGAAATACTGATACTTTTTTAATTTTTGTTAAGCACATTTAAACTTGGGGCGCCTAAAATATTGCCAATTGAAAAATATTGATTTACTTGATGCCTTATATGTTTTGCTGATATGCAACCATTTTCAGATATTTTCTAAAACTCACTAATGTATATTCTTTCAACGATTGACCTGCTGATTATCCTTGCCTATTTTGCGTTAATGGTATTTCTTGGTTTTTATATGAAAAACCGGGCAAAGAAAAGTAAGGATGCCTACCTGATGGCCGGC
>JANYFI010000472.1 GCA_025362765.1 Ferruginibacter sp.
GCTGGCGGTTAGTTATTTCAAATGCATACATCTTTTTATAATCGTGCTCTTTCACAAATTGCAACACCGGGTGATTGATTTGTGTGGCCTGTATCAGTACGTTACCCTGAAGGTCTTTACGCCCTGCCCTTCCGCTTACCTGTTCCATTAACTGAAATGCCCGTTCGTTTACTCTAAAATCTGCAAAACTCAATAAACCATCCGCATCTAAAATACCTACCAGGCTTACCTTTTCAAAGTCGAGGCCCTTTACCACCATCTGCGTTCCCACCAATACGTCAATGCGTTGCTGTTCAAACAACTTAATCAAATTATCATGCGCAGATTTTCCCCGTACCGAATCCACATCCATTCTGGCAACTTTCAATGATGGAAATTCATCTTCAATCATCTCTTCTATCTTCTCGGTGCCAAAATTTTTCTCTATCCAGTTTACCGATCCGCAGGCCGGGCAAGTCGTTAATTTTGGATAGGTAGTACCGCAATAATGACAATGCAGTTTGTTGGAATATTTATGCAGAGTGAGCGTTACATCGCAGTTTTTACATTGTGGTAAATAGCCACAGGTACCACAAATTAAATAGGGCGAATAGCCCCTGCGGTTCTGAAATAAAATCACCTGTCTCCCCCCAGTCACTGTTTTTTCAATGGCTTCTTTTAATTGAGGCGATAACATTACTTTGCCTTTTTGCGCCACCTGCCGGGTGTTGATGATTTCAATGGTTGGTAAATGAATGCCGCCAAAACGTTCCTTCAATTCAACCAATCCGTATTTTCCTTTTTGAGCATTGTAATAGGTTTCAATGGACGGTGTTGCACTACCCAGCAATATTTTTGCATTGAATAACCCGCCATAGTACACAGCCGCATCTCTTGCATTGTACCTGGGTGCCGGATCCTGCTGCTTAAACGATGGGTCATGCTCTTCATCTACTACAATCAAACCAAGGTCTTTAAAGGGCAGAAACAGGGCACTCCTTGCCCCCAGCACAATCCTCACTTCTCCACTTTTTATTTTGTTCCATAATTCTACCCTTTCATTGTTATTAAATTTAGAATGGTAGATAGCGATATTGCCACCAAAATGAAATTGCAGGCGACGAATCATCTGTGCCGTTAATGCTATTTCGGGTAACAGGTATAACACCTGTTTACCTTGATTGTAATATGCCTCAATCAGCTTAATATAAATCTGTGTTTTGCCACTGCTGGTAACGCCATGCAACAGGCATACATTTTTTGTTGTAAAACTTTCCTGTACTTCCTTTAAAGCTGTTTGTTGCGCAGCACTTAATTCAAATACCACTTCCATTGCTTTTGGCAAAGCTTTAATTCTATCGACCGTACGCTTTTCAATCAGTAATATTTTTTTCTCTGCAAGGCCATTTAACTGCGCCGTAGTTGCCCCTGATTTTTTCAGCAGTTCTGCCTGTGTAACTTCCCCCACCGTTTTTATCAAATGCAGGTAACTCAGCAGCAATTCCATTTGTTTTGGCGCCTTTGTCCAGTTATTCAATAATTGTCCAAGCGCTTCTTCGTTATCATATTGCGGATTCAGTAATACAAAATTTTCCTTTTTGGTTTTATACCGTTCACTCAGGGCTTCCCAAACCACGCATACTTTTTTATCAATCAGCTTTTTTATTACCGGGTACACATGCGCTACATCCAGCACCTGTTGCACCTCCGTAAGATTCAATTGCTTTTTTATCAGTAAGGCTTCAGCTACCAAATATTCTTCATTATTTAATTGGCTAAAATCGTCGCCATATTCTTCGTTAAACAGTAAAATGGTTTCGCTGCTCAATTTAAAATGTGCCGGTAGTGCCGCTGCCATTACTTCTCCTTCGCTGCACATGTAGTACTGGCTCATCCAGTTCCATAATTGTAATTGTTGCTGGTACAAGACGGGTTCATCATCCAGCACGTTTAAAATTTCCTTGGTATTATATGGAGGCGCCTGCGAAGTAATTAATTTAATAATGCCGGCGTACCGTTTATTTTTACCCAATACAACTTCTACCCTACAGCCGGGTTTTATTTTATCTGCAAACGCAGCAGGTACGGCGTAAGTGTAGGTGGTGGGCAATGCCAACGGCAATATCACTTCAGCAAAAAGTATTGCTGTATTTGTTTCTTCGGTAAATAATATTTCGTTGTCCTTATTCAATCAATCTTTTTAAAAATTTAAACACCAGCTTATAGTGAGGTAGCGGCATTGGCCCTGCTTTCCGTTCCAAGTCTTCCGTAACCCTGGCGGGGTTACTGCGGGCTTTCCACTACAATCGGGTGTAGTATTTCGGTGGCAATGCATACAGCAACATTTACAATGCGCAACAGTTTTTATAATTGCCATAAGCTATGGCCATTTGCCACAACAACCAACTGAGAAATCAGTTTTCAGCATAGTCGTTCTTATAACGTAAATGAGGCACCACATTCTTATATAGCCTGGCGATTTTCCTCTGTATATCCCTGCATTATTCCATTAAGTTATTTGCAGGCTCATTATTAATCCAGGAAGCCTTATAATAAATCAGTTTCTCTTCCATCAACCGATACACTTTTTCTTTCAGGCTGTTTACATCTTTTACTGTTAATCCCTGTACCGGAATTTCCTGCAAATAGACAGCCCTTGACTTCCCCGGTGTAAGAGATAACACGGAAGTATAAGACATCCGGTCAAAAGTATCTAAAAATAAAATTGGCTTAATGGGGGTTTGAGTTTCTATCGCCACCCTGAAAGCGCCATCATAAAATGATTTCAAGGGATCATGTGTCATATTGAATGTTCCTTCAGGAGCAATCACCACTGAAATATTTTTTTTTATTACACTCTTTAACTGCAGTACACTGTTAGCTCTTTTTTGTGTGTTGGATCTGTCCACCAATACCACTGCGTTTCTGTAAAAAAAACCAAATACCGGAACTTTTTCCATTTCTGCCTTGCCCAAAATCCGGAAATGCTGTTTACGGATGGCCATCAATAACACCGGAATGTCCATGTAAGAGACATGGTTAAATAAAAATACGTATTGCCTGGTATGGTCGTGAGGGGATTCAAAATAATTGGTATGCCGGATGCCCCACAAAACAAACATTACGTCCGCCCATAACTGGCATAGTTTATAAATTACATTGCCGCCTTTTACTTTTCCAAAAAAAGAAGCGCCTGCCACTATAGGAAACAGCAGCAGCATGATGATGATAAAACTCAAATAACCGTAGATTGAAAAAACTGCCTTGAAAAAAATTTTTAGATATCGCATAACAGAAAGCGAATATAATGCCTTTATATTTTACCTGCTTACAGGCATCTTTTAAGCACATTTTGGCAAAAAACTGCGCTAAAATCTGCCAAATGAGCCTTTATTAGCTGTTTCACTAAAAATCCTTCCCATAATTTCGCCGGATTAATTGTATTTCCCTTACCTTCGCCGTCCTAAATTTTGGTATTATGTTAGCAGTAGTAAAAATAGCTGGTCAGCAATTTAAAGTTAAAGCAGGCGACAGCCTGTATGTGCCGCACATTGAAGGTAAAAGTGGTGATAAGGTAGAATTTGCAGAAGTACTTCTGACAGATAATGCTGGTTCACTGGCAATTGGCACTGGCGTAAAAGCCGTAGTAAAAGCAGAAATCATCAGCGACCTTATTCAAGGCGATAAAGTGATTGCTTTTAAAATGAAAAGAAGAAAAGGTTTCCGTAAAAAGCACGGACATCGTACGCACTACACGCACATTAAGGTGATTGAAATAGCTTAATAAAAACAGTAGTAAGTTGTAAGTAATAAGTTGTAAGTTTTTTAATCATCACTTGCAAAAAACTTCGCAAAAAAAACTTACCGCTCCAAACAAAAAAACTTAAAAAATGGCACATAAAAAAGGTGAAGGTTCGGTTAAAAACGGCCGCGATTCGCAAAGCAAAAGATTAGGTGTAAAAATTTATGGCGGACAACCAGCCATCGCAGGAAACATCATCGTTCGTCAACG
>JANYFI010000498.1 GCA_025362765.1 Ferruginibacter sp.
GTCAAACTGCGGAATAGTAGTGACCCGCCCCTTTTTTGTCCACCTTACATTCAGTTGCTTATCTCTTACTACTTCTTTAACCAGCAAAGTAGACAGCAATATCTCGTTTTCTCTTTCTGTTTCCTTGTCGGAATTTTTGTATGTTAACGCCTGAAATAAATTAGTCCCCTTTTCCTGTTCTCCATCATTCACTACAATCCTGGAAGTAATTTTATAAACCGGTACCTGGTATTTTAAATAAAAACGGGCACTAACCAGGAATAGAATAATGACGATTGGAAAGAAAGGCCAAAAAGGCAGGACTCGAAAAAAGATTTTTTTTAAGTCAACACTACTTTCTTCCTCCTGGCTGGCGTTATTGCCTAAATCGTTTGTAGGGGATATCATTAAATATTAAAAATTAGTATGCTTAGCAAATAGAATGCAGCAAATAGGCTTTTCAAATTTTCGTTGCCATATAAAACTAGTGAAACACCAACTGGGCTTGGCCATTTTTAGTGTTTGCCCAAACAACCGGCGCCGTAACAATCTGAAATGCACTCCATCCTGGCGGTGTAAACATTACTTTCTACTTAAATTTACAATGGTGATCAGCAAGGATAAACCAACTGCGGCAATAGCCATATATTGAGGAACCCCTTTTCGGGCAATAAATTTCGATTTAACTGGTTCTACATACACCACATCGTTGGTTTTTAGATAGTAATACGGCGATTTAAAAAGATTTTTTGATAACAGGTTTACCCTTGCATAATTCCGCACACCATTTTCCTCCCTTATTATGAGCACGTTGTTTGCTTTTCCAAAATCAGTTAAATCGCCCGCCATGCTGAGTGCTTCTAATATGGTAGTACGTTCATTTACCATGTTGAATGTTCCTTTTTTATTTACTTCCCCCATAACAGAAAAATTATAATTTAAAAACCGCACATTAACAATTGGGTTTTTAGTATAATCTTTAAACAGTTGAGTAAGCGAATCTTCTAATTGCAAACGGGTTAGTCCCTCGGCTTGTACTTTACCAACATAAGGTATTTTAATCTTACCGTCTGCTTCAACCAAATATCCAATAGCAGCTCCCGTAAAATTGGATGCTGCGGCTCCTATTACTATACCCATACCTGAATTAAGCGCCGCCAAGTCCATTGGATTACTTCCTCCCACTGTAATCCACAACTGGTCATTTTTTTGAATGGGATTTTCAAATGCACTTTTGGCTGCCTGTAGTTTTCCAGAATCCACTTTTCCCAGGTCATTTAAGTAAATAACCTGCTTAGTTGAGGTACAGGAAACCATACTCCATGCAGCAGAAAGCAGGAATACATTAAAAACACCTGATTGAAATATTTTTGACATTGGCAATTTGGATAATTATATTTTTAATGATGTTTATCTGATATTTACCTCTTTATTTTAAACACATTTTACCTAATTCAAATTGCTTATGAGCAAACCGCCATTACTTTATGCTTTTAATACAGCACGCTTCATTCAACCTTTAAATTTAATAGAGAATGTAAATTAAAAAATTTCTGCTGTTTAATATGGCTTCGCCCTTCTCAGTCACAATAATGACGGAATAAATTAACCCATTTAACAATGAGAATACACGCTTGGCCAGGAAAAAATATCAACACAATTGACTCGGAAACAACAAACTACAGTACCATGCAAATTTTAATTCCGGGTTCAAAAAAAATTATTTTTACGAATTTTGGCAAAAGTAATTGATAATTGATTTAATGCCGTATTTAATAATCTAATACTATGTTATTAAAAGCTTATGAAACTACATGTTTTCGTATCCGTCCCACAACCAGTTACCCTTACATGCTTACTATCAGCACCCAAAAAGTTTTCTATTTTTAAAATTTGAATGGCAAAATGATTGTGCAGCCTCCGCAAATTATTCACAAGTGCGCATCGGTTATGGAGCTTTTATTGCTACACCAGTTTCCATTATCCACGGAAATTTAAAACAAACCTCATCAAAAAGCGAATAGTCTGCCTTGCCGTTCACGGCAAACGTTTTAACCGTCGCGGCTGTGTTCAACAGCGATTTTGCCATTTGCAAAGTTGCACCGGTTTTAACCCTGTCTTCTACCAGTAAAATGGTTTTACCGGTGGCATCAAACGTCATACTTTCTAATAATTGGGGAGTAGCATACAGGGGCTTTTGCCGGGCATCCCTAAAACTTAGTTTCAGTAACTCTACAGGCAACATCAATCGCTGGTTAATTAAAGCGGCGGGTATTACGCCACCGTTTGCAATGGCGACTATTAAATCGAACTGCTCGTTAAAATGAATTTCCAGTATCCTGCTTTCAACCTCCTTCCATGATTTAACACTCATAAGTAGCCAGTTTTTTTAAAATAAGCCAACCTCCAAAAATTTGTAACAACATGCCGGGTATCCCGATGGTGAAATCCTGGCTGGCTGCCGTAAAACTTCCAGTCATTGCCCACTCAATCAATGATCCTGCTACCTGGTAAATAAGTACCACCAGCAGCAAATGAAATAAAGACACCTGCCTAAACCGGGAAGATACCAACCCAGCCGCCACCACTATCAGCAAAGATTTTATTAAAATGATGGGCAGTACAGGCGCTGGTGGCATGCCAAATAAAAAGTGGTTGATCAACGGTGACAGCACCGCTGTTAACAATCCCACTTTTGCACCAAATTTATACGCCGCAATGATGGTAAAAAAATAAATCGGCAGAAAAATCAGTCCGCCTTTGGGCACCTGGTGTACCATTTGCGGCAACACTATGTTACCTACTACAAATAATATCGAAAACAGGTAAGTACGGCCATTGGCCAGCGACAGTCGCAATGGATAAAATGGAGAATTTAACGTCATAATTGATGTTTGGATAGTTGTATAACAAGCGGTAAAGTTAGCCTTTTACCCCATTGCAACAGCGTTGATATTTTTATATAAATACCAGAGGATTTATTAATTTTTTACCAGGTGAAAATTAATACCTGCCAGCAGTACTATTCCTGGCATGGGGTAGCCATTGTTAATTTCATATTGTTGATTGGTAATATTTTCGCCTTTTAGAAATACGTCGAATAGCTTGCTGAGCTGATAGTCAGCTTTCGCATTTAACAACGTGTAACTGGATGTTAATTTGTCCGGCGTTACTTGTTTAGTCAACCCTTCTATATGCTGGAAATTGATACTAAACATCCACCCTGCTGATTTAAAAGTACTATTCACCGACAGTTGTTGGCGGGGTACAGCCAGTACAGGATTTTTTACATTCGTATATCCATACATCAGCGAAACCTTCAGTAGCTGGCTAATGCTATATTTTCCGGAAAACTCTATCCCTGAATTATTAAAAGCGCCGGAATTAATGTTTTTTGGTCCCCCGTTTTGGAATACCGTTTCAATCAGGTTACTCCCCTGTACATTAAACAAGGTGGCATCCAATTGTATTTTTTTATTTAACAGCAACTGGCTAACAGTAGCCTCGTAGTTCATCATCTTTTCTGGCTGCAGATCAGGATTGGCAGGTGCGAAAAGATATAAATCAAGCACTGAGGGACTTCTAAATCCTTTTGATACCAATGCTTTAACAGTAGTGGTTTTGGTTGCTAAAAAAGAAAGCCCCCCGGAAGGGATTACTATATTTCCATACACATTGTTGTGTTGTAACCTGATGCCGCCGGTAAGTATTATTTTTTTTGCAATGGTCTGCTGCGTCAATAAATAGGGCGCCCATTCCGCAATGGTGTGGTCTCCAAAAACAATGCCCTGTCCATTCATGGCGAAAATGTTTTCCGCCTTGCCTCCATAGCTTTTATAGTCAAGCCCAACCGTTGTAAGGTTATTCTTTACCTGTTTAAAAGACTGATACAATGACAACCCGTAATTTGCGTCCCGGGACCTGAAACCATCAGTGATAGTATGTTTGCCATAATTGTAAAAGAGCTGAAAGTTCCCGCTAACATGATTGTTAGTGTTGGTAATATTCAGATAGGTGGAGCCGCGAAAAACATCAACCGACGGACCCTTTTGGCCGGTAACGGGACCTGGATCCTCCGCATTGAATTTTGCAAGATTTGTTTCCAGTGCTATCTGCAGATGCTCTGAAAAACGATTGCTTAATTTTAAGTACCCGTTAGTAATATTGAAAGCGGATGCTGCCCGGTGCCCATCTGTATGATCTTTGTTTACAGAGGCCATCAGGCTAAACCCTTTTTTACGATAGCCGATATTAGTAAGGTATTTCTGGGTATTAAATGATCCATATAACACCCTGGCATTAACGGAATATCCGTCCTGCTGCTGTGTACGGGTTAGGATATTGATAACACCCGCCATCGCATTGGTTCCATATAATACTGACCCAGCGCCATGAATTACTTCCACCTTCTCCACATCAGAAGCCACATAGGCGTCAGGTAGCGGATGACCAAAAAGGCCCATGAATTGTGGGCTGCCATTGATCAGCACCAATATCCGGTTATTAGGATCTCCGCTAATGCCCCGCATGGAAATAGCGCCGGCCGACCCGGTACTAACGCCAAACCCGGTTACTCCCCTCTCTGTCACGAATAATCCCGGAACCTGTTCTGCAAGCACAGGTAGCAACGCCGACTCGCTGCTATTTTCAATTTGCTCCCTGTTTACCACCGTAATGTTCATCGGCGTATATTGCTTCCCAATAGCTGTTTTAGTCGCAGACACAACTACTTCATTAAGCGCTTGCCCCACTTTAGTTAAAATGATTGCGAGGGTTACTGGAGAAAAGGAAACGCCGACTTTTTTAAATATAGTATCACACGCTGCCGCAGTAACGACCAGACTATAGGCCCCAGCTGTCAATTGAATGGAGAAATTTCCCTCCTGATCTGACCGTATATTTTTTTCTGTACTTAATATGCGAATCAATGCATTTTCCACTGGCTTCCCGTCGGAATATTTAACTGTGCCGCTTACGATTTGTGAGAAAGAAGCAACATAATAAATGGTACAAATAAAACCTAAACACAATCTTATTATCATCTACGTTAATTATAAAAAAAAATGCAAATATAGTGGTGTTTCATTTTTAACAGGTAAACAATTAGCAAATCATCCGGATATTTATACAAGATGCTGCCCTATTCTGAGATGAGGCAAATTCTAATAACACAAAAATACCAGCCTCAACTAACGGTTAAACAACCAGTGTACAAACTGGTACTCATACTTTTAATGTCTGTTTAATATAAACCCGACCCCAGGTATCCACCACTTTACCCGTAAAAGTCGTGACCTAATTTATATCAGTAAGGGAAATGGAAGAACACACTACAGGTCAAATACAATCAGCAGCCTATTTAACGGGAAAAATCAACAACATCGTTTTTTACCAACGGTCGGACACTTCTATTGCCAGAACCGTACCGATAATAGTACACCAATCGCCTGCTACAAAGATACGTAGCGCAAATTTTGGGATAGCTGCTTCCGCAGGCCGGGTATTGCGCAGCAATATGCAACAGGTATCGCCATTTACCAAAAACAAAACCATGCAAAGCCGTTTCTCCGGTGCCATTGCCCGCTGGCTGGCGTTAAACAATGCCGGCAGTTTGACACCGCAAAAAGGTCTGCCCTTTATAAGTAGCTTTAATTTTAATGAAGCCACCAGCATTAGTGAAAGATGAAAACTGCCCCTGATCGTTACAAAAGTGGATGATGGACTATTGCAATTACAGCTACCCGCTTTTACACCTGCGGTTGTTATTACTGCACCTGCGCACACTAAAACCATCGAATGCAGAATAGCAGCGGCTTCCTGCAATTTGCAGTTTCCCGACAAGCAGGGAAGCTTTTGCACCATATTATCCATTCCTAATGACTATTCGCTTTTTGGAATTGGGCCATAACAAGATTTTTCTAAAGCTGCAAGGATCAATCTGTCAAATAATTTGATACCAAAATACCTTCTATTAAACTTGTAACAAAATTCGTTTAGATAATTCTGCATATAAAT
>JANYFI010000503.1 GCA_025362765.1 Ferruginibacter sp.
AATTTGTTTGATGAAAAGCCCGAACACCTGCTGTTGGCGCAACACAATGGATTTTACATTGGCTGCGCAGACAATGGTTTGCTCACCATGATATTGGAAGAAGTACCGCAGCAGGTGGTTGCTTTGCCATTGGAAAAAACCCATCAAAAAAACACCTTGTATTGTACGGCTGTTTTTGCACGGGCCTTTAATGACATACAAAGTGGTAAACGCATGGACGAGATTGGCGATGCCACCGTTTCTATCAGGGTAAAAAATCCACTGAGGCCATTGTTGGGCAATAACTGGATGGAAGGACAGATCATTTTTATTGATAATTTCGAAAATGTAATCGTAAATATTACCCGGGAAGAATTTGAAGAACAACGCCGCGGCCGAAGCTTTAAAATTGTTTTTAAAAGAGATGAAGTAATAGACAAAATAAGCGATACGTATGCAGATGCAGCGGAAGGTGAAAAACTGGCGATGTTTAATTCTGCCGCCTACCTTGAAATTGCCATTAATAAAGGCAATGCCGCCGGGTTGTTTGGCTTACAGGGTTTTTCAGAAAAACAACAGCAGGCTCAGCAACAGTATTTAAACAACCGGTTATTTTACCAAACCGTAAAGGTTTATTTCGAGTAGCCCACGGTAGGTACCAAAGGTGAGACTGTAATAGCTGCCGGAAAACAACTATTAGAATCAGGTTCATCCAAAATCAAGATACACCACATAGTAATTATTTGAATTTTATAACCAACATATCAACAGATCAGCCATCAGATAAGGAGTTGATAGCGGCATTTAAAGCCCACCACGATATTAAGTACCTGAGCATTTTATACCAGCGGTATATGGACCTCGTGTTTGGTGTTTGTCTTAAATATTTTAAAGATGCGGAACGCAGCAAAGATGCGGTAATGGATATTTTTGAGGAACTTAACAACAAGCTGCAACTGCACGAAGTGGAAAATTTTAAAGGGTGGCTGCATGTGCTGGCACGCAACTATTGCCTGATGCAGTTAAGAAGCCCCCGAAACCTGAAAACAAGCGAATGGAACGGCGATTTTATGCAATCAGCGGAAATGACGCATCTGCCTAATGAGGCCTTGGAAAATGAAACCCGTTTTACTCACCTGCAAGCCTGTATGGAAACTTTGCCTGCTGAGCAAAAACAAAGCATTGAACTTTTTTACCTGCAGAAAAAGTGTTACAACGAAATTTCGGAGATAACAGGGTATGAATGGAATAAAGTGAGAAGTTTTATACAAAATGGAAAAAGAAATTTAAAATTGTGTGTAGAAGAAAAACACTTGCATGATTAATGGCAGATAATAATAAACATATCATTTATACGGCTGAACATATTGAAGAATATTTTTCAGGTAAGTTGTTGCCGGCAGACATGCATGCCATGGAAAAAGCAGCCCTGGATGACCCTTTTTTGGCTGATGCGATGGAAGGCTATGAAACTATGCACAACCTGCCTTGGCAGGAAGCGCTGGCTTCAGCCAAAGAGGAAATAGTTACAAAAGAAAATACCCGTCAACCTGCCCGTGTGTTGGTGTTTTTAAGGTGGTGGAAAACGACCGCAGCGGTGCTTTTAATCGCCGGTGGTATTGGACTTCCCTACTTCTTCAATCGTTCATCCACGGTTAACAAAGAACCCGCTGACATTGCTGCGGTAACACGCGACACTACTGACAAAACGGTAGCTGCAAATGGTACAGTTGCATCAAACGCTAAAAAAGAAGATTCGGCAGACCGGGTAATTGTAATAAAAGAGGATAATAATTTACTGATTGCCCAGGCAAAGCCTTTAAAAGTTACTGGCAATAAAGCTAGCCCTGAAACAACTGATGCAGTAGCAAACAAGGAAATTGCACCAGTGGATGCTGAGGACAGGAAACAAGCGAAAGATAAAGCATCCGTGGCTGCTGCACCAACACCTGCAATGCCAGCCAGTGGTAATTTAGGTAAACCCAGCACGGAGGAATATAAAAATAACGTAGCTCCGCTAAACAAAGCAATAGCAAACAACAATGTGCTTGCATTAAACAATCGCTTTTCAGCCACCATTACCGCACCGGATGACACTCCACTGCCTTTTGCAAATGTGGTGGTTATAAATGAAAACGTGGGCACGTATGCAGATGCCAAAGGAAAATTCAAGCTGGCCTCAGCCGACAGTGTTTTAAACGTAAGAATAAGAGCCGCAGGATATATTTCGAAAGTGTTTCCTATAAAAAGCGGCCCAGGCGATAACCGGATTGTATTAAGTGAACAGGAGGTTGCCGCAAAAGATATAGTACAATTCAAGAATAAAAAAGCGGCAGGATCCATGCCGAAAATGGCCGTACAGTTAGACACATTGCTGAATGTAGCACCGGAAGACGGCTGGGATAATTATGATACTTACTTATCCAATAATTTTTCTCCGGCGGTAGACAAAAACATACATGGTGTAGTAGAAGTACATTTTGATGTACAGAAGGATGGCACTTTAAGCAATGTAAGCATTGCAAAATCTTTATGCCCAGCCTGCGACCATGAAGCGCTCCGTGTTGTAAAAGAAGGTCCGCAATGGAAAGTTAAAAACGGAAAAAATGACAAGGGTACCGTGAAGGTAAAATTTTAGCACGCTGCGCAATCGTTCAGGGATAGTAATAACTTTACCTACTATCTTACCTTCTATATTTATGATTTAACAACTAACGCCATGAAAAAAAATCTGACAGCATTTATCTTAGCAGGCATTTTTTTTACAAGGGCAATGGCACAGGTTGATTTGCCATCAACATCACCCAGCCAAACAGTTAAACAGTTTTTTGGGATGGGTAATATTGAACTAATTTACTCCAGGCCCAATATTAAAAACAGGACTGTATTTGGTGACCTTGTTCCCTACGGTAAATTGTGGCGCACCGGCGCCAATGGCGCTACCAGGTTAACTTTCAGCATCCCTGTTGAAATAGGCGGAAGAAAAATTGATACAGGATCATACGTTTTGTATACGATTCCTGCAGAAGACAACTGGGAAATTATTTTAAATAAAGGCATCAACAATAGTGGCGCTAACGGATATAAAGAATCTGAAGATATCGTTCACTTTACAGTTCCGCCAGTAAAAACTTCGGACAAAACAGAAACCTTTACAATGCAATTTGCCAATATTAAACCAGAAAGTTGTGACCTGGAATTATTGTGGGAAAAAAGAAAAGTTTCCATACCGATTACCACGAATATTAAAGATAAAATAAGACGCCAAATTGATGCGGCCATGGCTACTGACAAAAAACCCTATTGGGAGGCTGCACAATTTTATTTTGAGTATGATAAAAATTTAACCAGGGCGTTGGAAAATGTTACAAAAGCAACTGACGAAAATCCCAAGGCCTATTACATGTTTTTATATAAAGCGAGGATTGAAAAAGAAATGGGTAAAACCGCTGCTGCAATGGAAACTTCCAAAATGTCACTGGCATTATCGAAAGAAGCTAAGAACGATGATTACGTAAAAATGAATGAAAAATTGCAGAAGGAATTAAAAAGAGGTAACTAAGATTTTTATTTATTACACAGATTTTTTACTAATTACACGAATATAATATGCCACAAAATTTTATTTGACTTGGCAATACAATATAAAATACGCTCAGGGCAAAATCAGCTACAGTAAGTGTTACCAGCGTTTCTATCAAGAAAGGGCCGCCTCTTTTTTACTGGTTGGAATGATTGGTTGCAATAACAGGCTTAACACAATTACCAGCAAAGCACCAATTACATTGAGCCATAAAAAAGAAACGATTTCCATGTTGTACACTACAATAACCAAAGCCTCAGAAAGAATAGCCGCAAGAAACACTGCATTGCCACGCACGTGTTTTAACCAGAATGCTACCAAAAAAATTCCGAGTATTACGCCGTAAAACAGAGAGCCTAAAATATTTACTGCTTCAATTAAACTGTCACCAAGATTATATGCAAACATGGCTACGACAATGCTAAAAATACCCCAGCCAAAAGTGTACCAACGGGAAATATTATAGTCGTTTTTTTCCGTACAGTTGGTATTGATAAACTTCTTATGAAAGTCAACCACCGTACAGGAAGCCAACGAATTTAGTGCCGCGGCAATGCTGCCCCAGGCGGATAAAAATATCACGGCTATCAATAAACCAACCAGCCCCTTTGGTAAATTATCTACTACAAAACGAAGAAAAATATAATTGGTATCATTGGCGTCATCGCCTGGCAATGCTTTTTTTAACGTGTTTTTAAACTCAGTGCGCAGCTCTTTTAACCGGGGAATATTTTGTTGCGTAACTGCTGCTGAATATTGTTCTTCGATATCAGTTAATGCTGTTTTATATGCTGTTTTTTTTGCAGCAATCACTTTTGCTTCATCAAAATAAACCGGTGCTTTGTGGTATTGATAAAATGAAAAAACCAACACGCCCAGCAGTAAAATTAAAAACTGCATCGGTACTTTTATCATCCCGTTCATTAATAACCCCACTTTACTTTCCTTAGATGATTTCGCCGTAAGATACCGGCCAACCTGGCTTTGATCGGTTCCAAAATAACTAAGCGCTAAAAAGAATCCGCCAATTACACCGCTCCAGATATTATATTTATCCTTCCAGTCAAAACGATTGTTGGATATACCGCTGGTAATGATATTCATTTTCCCCTGGCTGCCCGCCATCTTTAATGCACCGGCAAATCCTACACCCTGAGGCAATAGTTTTACCACCAGGTAGCCTGCTACAAACATACCGCCTATGATAATAATCAGTTGCAATTGCTGTGTATATGCCACCGCCTTTGCGCCGCCACTCATGGTGTAAATAATTAAAAGGCCGCCCATCACCAGGTTAGTGTAATAAATATTCCAGCCAAGTAACGAACTTAAAATAATGGAAGGTGCATAAATACTTATGCCTGTAGACAAGCCTCTTGCCAATAAAAATAACCCCGATGTTAAGGTTCTTGTTTTTACATCAAACCTGTTTTCTAAAAACTCGTAGGCGGTGTACACTTTTAATTTTCTGAATACGGGCACAAAAAAAATGCAGACTACTATCATCGCCAATGGCAGACCAAAGTAGTATTGCACAAAGCGCATCCCATCTGTATAAGCCTGTCCGGGTGCGCTGATGAAAGTAACCGCACTTGCCTGTGTACCCATTATGCTTAGCAACACCAGCCACCAGGGCATGCTGCGGTTACTTAAAAAGTATCCATCCAGATCTTTGGTAGTACGGCTTTTATACATGCCATACAGAATGATCCCGGCAAGCGTCGTAATTAATATAATCCAGTCAAGACTACTCATAGGCAGGCAATAGCAATTTTACAGTATAAGCAAGTTCCTCTTACATAAAATATCGGGTGATAAAATAATAGACGACTATTTGTAACAATAGAAAAAGCAATACCGCCAGATACCATTTTTTCCAGTATGCTTTTTCATATTCCATAAAACAATTTTTACTGGTGGTTACGCTGAATTATTCATATTCTAAACAGACGAGTCAATTTCCTAACTATCATTTTGTGTTGGCAATCAAATTGGCAAACAAACGGTAAGCACCAGGCACTGCAGCAGGCAATTCCCTAAAAAATACCAACCCTGTGTAAATGAATTTTCCCTTGCCATAATTGGCGATGATAAGGCTGCCATCCTGCTCATTTTCGTTGGGATCTTTCATGCTGAAAATTCGCTGAAAATTACCGTCGATGCCTTCCGCGTTATAAATACTTCGTTCCTGCACCCAACCTTCAAAATCTTTTTCTGTTATTTTATTTGGATAATTTAAAACAGGATGATCAGGCAGTAGAAAATTTACTTTGGCGTCTTCATCGGTAATCCGGTTGCGGCTGATGGTAAAAGGATAAGGTGAAATTTTTGCCTTTACAGGACCAATGGAATTACTGGTATTATACTGCACCAGTAGCACTCCGCCATCACTAACGTATTGCATTAAGGCATCGTAAGTACTGCTTAGCCATTCGTTGATATTGTAAGCCCGTACACCGGTTACAATGGCGTCGAATTGCTTCAGCCCGGCCGCAGTAATATCAGCCTGTTTTAACATCACTACTTTATACCCCATTTGTTCCAATGCCTGCGGTACTTTGTCGCCTGCGCCGGCAATATATCCTACAACGCTGCCTGCAATTTTTAAATCTATTTTTAACACCGGAACCTGGTCGTAATAATTATAATTTATTTCGGGTATATGGCTGTAGTCAATTTTATGTAAGGCATAAAACTGATCCTGGTGAAACCCCTTGGCAGATAACCTGCCACCATAAAAGTCTTTTGAATTTTTAGCCACCGCATCACTGTTGATGGTAACATCCGTAAATATCCTTTCTCCTTTATTCAGGTGCAGTACCGAATCAAATACAGTTACAGATTTATTGTTGTTATTGTATTTAAACCCGGCAGGTTCGTTAATAGCTATATTGGCCTGAAGAGTAAAATGAATATCCTTCTTAACATCTGCTTCATCGTTTTTAAAAATCAACATGGAAGGTGAACTGCTGATATTAACAGGGTAAATCAACTGCACAGGCTGATAAATTTCTCCTTTTACCGGATCGGTATATTTATAACGGACTGGCTTTTTAAATTTAAAATTCTCGCCTTCAATAGTGGCGCCAAATAATATGCTGAGCGGTTCATTTTCAGCCCTGCCAATCTGTTGCTGATCACTTACATTAAAGCTGCCTTTGTCCATTTTATTTTCTAACCAATAAGGTTGCGATACTTTTTGATCGGGCCGGATATAAATGTTCAGACCAACACTTGCAGTACTATTCTTTTTCAAACCGGGATAGCCGCGATACACATCATACATATTCACATCTGCATTGGTCAATGCAATACCAAGGCGATTATTAAAAGTGGCGGTAATTTTTAAAGTATCACCTTCTACCGCATATTGACTGCCTGTAGTGGCTTCCATAAATAAACCGCCGCAATATTCCAATAGCTTTTTGATGTCATTTTGTTTTTGTTCTTTCCAGTATTCATCTTTAACCGAAGCTATTTTTTTGTACAGCCTCACCAGTTGAGGCACGCTGTTTTCAGGATGTTCCGCTGAAAAACCTTTGCAGATGGAATCAATCGTTAATTGTACACCGCTGGCAGCGCCAGTCCTTTTCCAGCTTACATCAACACCATCCAATAAATCATTTACCGGCTTGTCGCCTTTGATGGTTGAAAAATATTCAATCGCCTCGCCTCGTTGGGCCGGTACGCCAAAGCCCTGGCTTTTATGCTGGCTGCGGCCTATTGCCGCCAGTTCGCCATAACTCTTTCCGAGCAATGGATTATACATTCCTGCATCCTGTTTAAACTGGTCTTCGCTTTGCGTATTGGCATTGCCGAAATTAAATGTATTCCACAACATGCGTTTCGCCTGCCAAACGGTTACGCCTTGCCGTAACTGTTCAGGAAATTTAGTGGGGTCGGCCGCTGCATCAAGGGCTTCGCGGGCAAGAATAGCTGAAGCGGCATGATGACCATGACCTGCACGACTGTCTTCAGGAAACCTGGCGATGATTACATCCGGTCTAAATTTACGTACCACCCAAACTACATCGCTTAATATTTTATCGTGTCCCCAGGTTTTTAAAGCTTCTTCCGGTGTTTTACAAAAGCCGAAATCGTACGCCCTGCTAAAGAACTGTTCAGCACCATCAATGCGTCTTGCCGCCAGCAATTCCTGGGTGCGAATCAATCCTAGGTCTATGCCCTGTTCATCTCCAATTAAATTTTGTCCGCCATCGCCCCTTGTTAAACTCAGGTAACCCGTACGAACTAATTTTTCATTGGCCAGGTATGCCAGCAGCCTGGTGTTTTCATCGTCAGGATGTGCAGCGATATACAATACTGAACCGAGCACATTCAGCTTTTTAACCTGTTGAAATATTTCAGAAGAAGGGTAGGTTTTAGGCGTTTGCGCAAGACATATTGCTTGCAAAAAAAATGTTGTCAATAAGACTGGTAATGTCTTTTTCAGCACGCCTGCTTTAAAGTAACGATAAAAATTCACCTTATTCCTTTTTTTAAACTGCATCATAATTATCCTGTAAATTTTTTTTATTGACTAATTTAACTTCCGTCCTTTTAATTGCCCACAAAAAAAACAGCGTTACTAAATAATAATTTACCATTCTCCCAAAAGCTTCTAAACACAGGATCATCAGAAAAAAACACTACGCTGCCCTGCCCATAATCCAGTACACCTATTGAAGTACCATCTTTAATTTTATCATTTATTTTGCTGCCAACAAAGCCCGCCACTTTGCTTTCTTTTTTTATCACACCCACATTCCATCCGTCCTTTAAAAATTCATACATAGTACTATCCTGTTTCAATGTAAAATAATAATTTGGATACCCAAAAGCCAGGGGATGAGAATTATCCAGCTCCAGTTTAAAGATGGCCCCTGCGACATTGCTTTTAATACTTTCGTTTTCTTTGTCCCCAAACAATTTCAGGTCGCTATAGGATGGTTTCGCATCTTCTATTTTATCTTTTTCATCGTCTTCCTTTTTTTCTTTTATACCCCAGTCGTTATTCGCCAGTTGTGTTACCGCATTTTCCATCGCAATGATTTTACCGCCTTGTTTAACCCATCCTTTTAATGCGGTGCTTAGTGCTTTGTCTTTTAAAAATTTATAATTACCGTCAGGCAAAATAACCACATCCATATTTTTAAAACTAGTGCTTATCACATCGTCGGCATTGATCAGGGTGATCGGGTAATCCAGTTGCTGATCAAACAAATGCCATACTTCCCCGGCGGCAGATGCGTTAACACCTTTACCTGTTATCAATGCCACTCTTGGTTTGCTTATATAATGGGTTTTTTCACTGCCAAAATCATTGCCGCTTTCCATAAAGCCGGTAGTAATGGCAGTTACTCTGGCCTCAAATTTTTGGGCTGCAGCAACAAACGCAGTAATTTTTGATTCATTGCCCTTCTTTAAAATGATAAGTGTTCCGCGTTGAAATTTCTTTCCGTTCACGCTAAAATCCTTTTCGGCAAATCTTACCCTTATACCGGCGTTTAACAAAGCCGCTAAAAATTTAGCTTCTTCAAACGAAGTATAATTAACGAGGTAACCGTAAGATGTTTCAGGAATGGCCGTAAAAGCCAGTGTTGCAGGATTCGACGTAACAGCCAGTTTTTCCTTTACAGCATACGACTGCAGGCCATATACATAAGGTAAACTCCAGGCGGTGATATCGTAAGTAGCGGAATCAACCAGTTTCGTTTTTGGCTCAAATAATACTTTTACCAATGTACCTTTGGGCTGAAGTGTACTAACGACCAGGCTTGCCGTAGCACTAAAACTTTCCTCCTTGCCGGTAAAGTAATTATACCCTCTCGCATTGCCGTTACCGGCAGTATTATACACAATGCCATTGACATCAAGTAACTTTTTTAACGCGTTTATTTTAGTGGTATTTACATCAGTCACCACAAACGACTTGTATTCTCCTACGCCGTTATTCTTTTCATTGGTAAAAAATGTGCTGTACTCTTTCAGTAGCTTTTCATTGTTTTTACTCACCATTTCCAGGGTACTCATGGAGGTAGTAAAATGATGGGCAATCCTGTCTTTCAACGTAAGCGTATCACCATTGCCTATGATAACAGCCGAGCCGCTCCTTGAACCTCCACCCTGTTCAAACGTCATGCCGATAGCGCCGTTATAAATTGGATAGGTATCTCCATATGCAGGATAGAACAAATCAAATATTTCTTTGGTAAAATACAACCAACCATTGGCATCAAAATATTTTGCATTATTTTTCCCAATTGTTAACTGGAAGTCCTGTTGCCATTGAGTAATCGCTTCGTGATACGGCTGGGCGGGGGGTGCAAAATAATAAGGATCATTGTATCCCTGTTCGTGGTAATCGCTGTGCACCTGCGGCATCCACTGGTTGTACATTTTAAGGCGTTGCTGTGTTTCAATTTGTGTTTGCCAGGCCCAGTCGCGGTTTAAATCGAAATTATAATGATTGGTTCTTCCGCCAGGCCAGGGTTCTTCATGTTCCCTTGCAATTTTATCAGGATTGGCGTTTTTTCCCACCATTTGCTTAAACCAGTTAACATACCTGTCTCTGCCATCAGGATTAATGCAGGGATCAAGGATTACCACCGTATTTTTTAACCAGTCCTTTGTATCCTTGTTGGCAGGATTTAATAATTCGTACAATACTTTCATGGCGGCTTCACTGCTGCTGGTTTCGTTTCCGTGTACATTGTAACTGAGCCACAAAATGGCTGGTGCGTTTACATTGCCGGGTTGATCAGTTAGCATACCCGCAAGCCGTAAATTATTTTTCCGGATGTCATCCAGCTTTGCAATATTTTCCGCAGTGGCTATATAAGCCAGCAACAACGGCCTGCCTTCATTGGTTTCACCATACTGCTCCAGCTTCATTACCTGGGGCATAGCAGCAACAGTATACTTAAAATAATCAACTATTTTATGATGCGGTGTATATTTACTCCCTAAAGGATATCCCAAAAATTCGTCCGGATTTTTTAACAATTGTGCGAAAGAAAAACAAGTGACAGAGATAAAAAACAAAAACAGAACAATTTTTTTATTCATAAAAAGGCTTTAGTATTGATTTGGTTTTACTGATGATTATCAAATAAAATAAATCACAATTAAAAAATATAGCAGATGAAATATTACCGGATTGTATTGAGTATTGTATTTTCTTGCTTGTTTGTGCAATGTACAGCACAAATCAATGCTTACCAATACCACTCACAAAAAAAAGCAAGCGGGGTAAAGGCGGCAGTAGTTTCAGCCAATCCGCTGGCCAGTAAAGTGGGCTTAGCGATTTTAAAAAAAGGTGGTAATGCGGTGGATGCTGCGATTGCAACGCAACTTGCGCTGGCCGTGGTGTACCCCGGTGCAGGTAATATTGGCGGCGGTGGCTTTATGGTGGCGCATTTAAAAAATGGCAAAAATATTACGCTCGATTACCGGGAAATGGCTCCTTCCAAAGCTGGCAGGGATATGTACCTTGACGCCAATGGCAATCCGCTAATGAATTTATCACAGGATGGACATTTGGCAATCGGCGTACCAGGCACCGTTGCAGGTTTATTTGCTTCTTTAAAATATGCCCGTCTGCCGTTTAAACAGTTGATACAACCAGCCATTGACCTGGCAGAAAAAGGATTTGCCATTACGGAACACGAAGCAAGCGACCTGAATGAATTAAAAAAAGAATTTGTTCAACTCAATACCGGCCCTGTTGTTTTTGTTAAACAAACCCTGTGGAAAAAGGGTGATACGCTTATACAAAAAGACCTGGCCAATACCTTAAAACGCATAAGGGATACTGGCGCCAAAGGTTTCTACGAAGGTGAAACGGCCCGGCTGATTGTTGCTGAAATGACCAGGGGTAAAGGCATCATTACACTGGAAGATTTAAAAAATTACCAGGCCAAAGAAAGAAAAGCGATAGCGTTCAATTACAAAAACTGCCACATTATTACTATGCCGTTGCCCAGCAGCGGCGGCATCATTATGCAGCAGGTATTAAAAATGATTGAAGATAAAAATATCGGCGCCATGAAATTTCAATCTGCTGCAAGCGTACAATTGCTGACAGAGGCAGAACGCAGGGCTTTTGCCGACAGGGCGCAATATATGGGCGATGCTGATTTTGTGAAAGTGCCTGTAAAAACGTTGGTGAGCGATGCATACATTGCGGAGAGAATGAAAGATTATGTTCCGGGAAAAGCGGGTAGCAGCGAGATTACGAAAGCGGGCAATATTAAGGAAAGTGAAGAGACAACTCACTTATGCGTGCTGGATAAAGATGGCAATGCTGTTTCAGTTACCACTACTTTAAATGGCAGTTATGGCAGCCGTACGGTTGTTAGCGGTGCCGGTTTTTTATTAAACAATGAAATGGATGATTTTAGTGTAAAGCCCGGCGTGCCCAACATGTACGGAGCCATTGGTGCTGAAGCCAATGCCATTGCGCCCGGCAAAAGAATGCTGAGCAGTATGACGCCATCGATTGTATTAAAAAACAACCAGCCTTTTATGGTGGTGGGTACGCCGGGCGGTACTACCATTCCAACAAGTGTAATTCAAACCATCGTAAATGTGGTTGACTTTGGCATGAGTGCC
>JANYFI010000563.1 GCA_025362765.1 Ferruginibacter sp.
TTTTACCAGCACCGGCATTATGGCCTACAGTGCAAAATATGCCAGCTGCTTTTATGGCCCGTTCCGGGATGCACTGGATTCTGCGCCTGGATTTGGTGATAAAAAAACCTACCAGATGGATTACGGCAACCGAATTGAAGCCATTAAGGAAACATTAATGGACATTGAAGAAGGTGCAGATATCGTAATGGTAAAACCTGCCATGGCTTACCTGGATATTATCCGCGAAGTAAAAAATGCCGTGGATGTTCCGGTGAGTGCCTATCATGTAAGCGGTGAATATGCCATGATAAAAGCCTCCGCAAAAATGGGCTGGATCAATGAAGACAAAGCAATTCTTGAATGTTTAACTTCCATCAAAAGAGCTGGCGCTGATTTAATTGCCACCTACTTTGCAAAAGATGCGGTAAAATTATTATCATAAATTAATCCGGTATCACGCTACTAATTAAATGCCGTGTTACACCTGCAAGACGAATATGTTTCAATCTAATTCAATTGTATGTTTTCAGGATTTATTGATAGGGCATTTAAATATCGCCCCCATGGGGCTTTTGCAATCAATCGTATTATTTTTTTTCTACCAAAATTTCGCCACGATGTGGCTAAAAAATGCAGAGACATTATTTTCACCAAATACCCTTGTATTAGTTTCAGTTTTTGAATAAATTCCCTAAGGCTCGTAGAGCTGAAATTTTGGTAGAAAAAATCGATTTGAATGTTTCAAAAGCTTCATAGGAGTGACATTTAAATCTACCATTCCCACGGGGTTGCAAATAATTTATAAACCATCCCTTTTCTACCAAAATTTCGACACGATGTGGCTAAAAGGATTGATGTTGATTTTAGAATATTTCTTTACTTTCAACTAGCGCTGGCAGGCTAGACTGGGATCCCCACCATCGAGCACAATTTTACATGCAGCCATGTACCACAATACAAACATTTCAACTTGCCAACCCCTTCATTTTTTCTACCTTGCAGTTTCAAAAATTTAACAGCAATAAATAAATATAATCAACATGAATAATTTACAAAATAAAGTAGCCTATATTACCGGCGGCAGCAAAGGTATTGGATATGGAACAGCAAAAATATTATTGGGTTTGGGCATGCGGGTCGCTATTACCAGCCGTAGCCTGGCTTCAGCGCAACAAGCAGCAGCGACATTGAGCAGTGATCCGTCAAAAGTACTGGCATTGCAGTCAGATACAAGTTCTATGGCATCGGAGATGAGTGCGGTAAAAGCTGCTGTTGATCATTTTGGGCAACTGGATGTGCTGGTGGCCAATGCAGGTGTGGGCTATTTTGCTTCTATTGAAAGCTTAACAGAAGCACAATGGCATGAAATGATTGACACCAATTTGACCGGCGTTTTTAATAGCGTAAAAGCATGTATTGATTCGCTGAAAAAATCCAAAGGGTATATTATCACCATCGCCAGTTTGGCGGGTACTAATTTCTTTGCTACAGCATCTGGTTACAATGCCAGTAAATTCGGACTGGTGGGCTTTACCCAGGCTGTTATGCTCGACCTTCGTCCGTATGACATTAAAGTATCCACCATTATGCCAGGTTCAGTAGCAACACAATTTAATGATCATACACCCAGCGAAGCGGACTCCTGGAAAATACAGCCGGAAGATATTGGTGAATTAGTAGCTGATTTGTTGCAAATGAATCCACGCACCTTGCCGAGTAAGATTGAAGTAAGACCTTCTTCTCCGGGAAAATAATGATGACTCCTGGCCTCCTGATGGAAGCTTAAAAACATTGCTAAACACATAACCTTATTGTTAAAAGCGTTGGCCAGTAACACAAATCACAGCAAATCCTTAAACCGTAATTTATTTTTTATAACAGCACCAGTTACTGTCCATTACTGATAATAAAAAGATACCTGGCCGTGCGGCCAGGTATCTTTAAAATTAATTCATGGAACAACTCAAATCAACTATTCAAGATAACTTTTTTATGCTCCGGAAAGGGGCAAAACAATGAATGATTTAGCTTGAAAATATCACTAATTTATCCCTTGCGAAGTATACTAAGAATTGAAAAACATTTCTCCAATACTTTTTATTGATTTAAAGCTGAAATTACAATGCCCTGGTGTTTAGCCAGCTTTACTTCCGAAACGGGTGTTGAAATCAGTTGAATGTTTTTGCCAAGCACATCTCCCTGCAGCTGATTACCGGTGACCTGAATTTTTTTACACGCCTCCAGCGTAATCATACATTTGCGCCGGTGAAAAGGAATGAACCGATGCGAACGGCGGATAATGTTGTTATTAAAAAATAAACCTTCTGTTGACTTTGCATACAACACAGGGTAATCAAAAGGATTAAAAGTATTGCCCTCTATGCGAATATTGCGGTGAAATGGCTTGGCTATATCCAGTTTTGGAATTTCAGGATCGATGCTGATGATACCCTCGCAAAACTGGTACATTGAAGTAAGGCATGGATCATTGAATATATTGTTACGAATGGTGACGTCTTTTACGGCGCCGGATTCAAACCATCCGTTGGCATCGCCCGGAATTAGTATGGCTGAGCCGCTTGATTCAAAAGTATTATTTTCAATGATAACTTTACCCGGCGTAGAGATCAATATCCCACGGGCACGGTTGCTGCCAAAGAAACTATTTTTTATCAGTACGGAGGGCGTCCAGTCCAGGTTCTCAAGTGCATCCCCCGGTTCCGTTACTTTGGGGATGGCGTCCTTAAAAGTTATTTCAAAAGTGGTAACATCTATTGCTTTCCACGAATCAACAATACCGAATGCGAAAGTATTCATCGCTTCGTTCTCAATAAAGCCAACGGAGTCGCCTTGCCGGGCCCATATAAACCCGATACTTTGTTCGTGCATAAATTTACAAAGCAGTTTCTTGTCACTCAGTTTTTTAATAATTTTCACACAGGTGCCATGCACGTTAACAGGGTCATCCATCAACGCAACAAACCTGCAGCTATCAATGGTTATCTGTCCTTTACAATTGGAAAAATGAAGCCCGTCATCATGCCCGCTAAATATGCGATTTTTAGCAGTGTTAGGAACGGCAAATACTTTTTTAAAAGTGAGGTTTTCTGAATACTGGCTTAAAATTCCGAGTCCGGCATTGTGAAACATATTCATGTTTTCAATGGTAATATTTTTACTGCCGGTAATAAATGTTCCCGCATGATCACGTGCACCATGTCTCAATACGAGATAATTTCCTAAAGCCGGTTTTCGTTTAAAATTATAATTCAGTCGCACCAATCCATAGTGTACGTCTGTTGCCACATATTTGTCAAAGTCTGCTCCAAAACAAGATTCATCTCCTGTACCCTGTACAATTAATTTTGTTGCGGCGTCAAATTCCATTGCGCCCCAATCCCAAAGCTGACTTTTCCAACCTTCGCCGACGAATACCAATTTGCCATTTTCAATTATATACGGTGACTCTGTAACGTTGATCGCAAGGTCTATATAATTGCTGGTAACAGCCATCACCTGCGCCTGTGCAGTCATAGGGATATCCCAGTCAATACTCACATTCCTGATAGTAATATTTTCACATCCATCAATAGTGAAAGGTTGCATGTGGTCGTGAAATACAAAATCAGCGCCTTGGCAATCTATAGTAAGGTTCTTCATTTGTTCAAACAATATTGGGCAGCGGCGCAGTGGTATCACATCGGTGTTGGATTCAAAGTAATTTTTTTTTGTTGTGTACTCTGGCCAAAAGTCGTACCTGCCTTTGGGAAAAATCAACACTTTACTGTTACTGGCTTTGCAGGCTGCAATTGCCTTTTGCACAAACGGAACTGCGTTGTTACGTGAACCTGGGATGTAACCAACTGCCGCAACATTTACCGTGTCCTGCGCTGCCACCGGGCGGCAGTTACATAAGCAAAGCAATAAAAAATAAATAAATTGTCTTCCCATAAAAAATAATTAGTCCGCTTTTGAAAAACAATCAAATGTATCAATAGATTGGTAACCTGCAATATAAAAAGTAGTTGCGTATTGGGGAGCTGGGCGCTTTAACTTATTATACAAAGCCTGATTCGTATTCAGATTTTTTTAGCCACTTGCGCAATCTAATTACGTGAAACAGCCTCCCATTTACAGTCGTAATTTTTATTTTAAAACGTATCATCCGATTGTTCAGTATAAGGTATGTCATGACTTTGTTTATCACACCACTTCACCAATTTATACCTGCCGGTAATTTTATATCAACGGCATGGCTTTGCACGTTTGTAGCCAATAGCAACGCATAAATAAACCGGCAGTATAGCTAACCGATTTGCAGTAAATAGCCTTGCAAAAAAATACAGCTTGCTTTCTTAATTTGTATTATTAAAACAAACTGTTGTTATTTGTTGGAGAGAATGTTTTTTATAGCAGGTAAAAGAAAGTCGGCAATCCGCAACATGCCTAAATCTGTAGGATGCACACCGTCAACTGCACCTTCATGATCATCGCCAATCATGCCATCGCTTTTTTGGTAGTAAATATTTTTTATCCCTTTTGTTGAAAGAGTCGAAAATGCCCTTCTCAATTCCTTTCTTTTTGCTTCATTGTCTGCCTGTTTTTCTATCATGAAAAAGCTATTTTCATACAAATAATTTTCTACCAGCAGCACTGGAATATTGGGTTTACAACGCTTTAATTGCTGCACCAGTTTTACCGCCCTTTCGTAGATAAGTGCGGTTTCGGTATTGGGATTGCAATCTACTACAAACAAAGCTGCGTCCACTTCGCACATCGCTGCTGCTACCGACGAATCGAATGTACCATTGCCACTGAAACCCATGTTGATAAAACTTCTGTCAAGCTTCCTGGAAAGAATATTTGTAAAAGCCATCCCCGGGCGGCTGGCACAACCTCCCTGGGCAATACTGCTGCCATAATAAACCACCGGCTTTTTATTGATGAGCCATGGTTCTGTAGGAATTGAAATAATTGCGTTTGCATTAACGCCAATAAATAACGAGTCCACACCGTCGTACAAAGGCAGGTTTAGGAGATATTCTCTGTAAACGGGTTCTCCCTGTTCTATCATAATAGCTTGGCTTGTCTTGTCTGTTGGCCGTCCTGTTTGAACAAAGCGCCATGCACCCTTCACCATGGCATACAAATCAACCCCTTTTACGCCTGTCGAAGCCATGTGGGATAACACATTATCGTCCATTACCGTCCACCTGATCTTAATATCGCTGGCATTGGTGCGAAACCGTATAGCGATACCGGCAGAATTCTCACCGAGATTCCACACATCTTTTCTTAGTATGTTTTTAAATCGGTCAGGAAAACGGTGGTAATTGTTTTCATGGTGAAATCTACCGGTTACAGTAAATTCCGTTCCGTTATAAAAATGCATAGCAGCTTTTATGGGAGTAACCGGTAAACTATCATTCAATGCGAAAACTGTTGCCTGGCAAAGGATACAAAACAGTAAAATAAAAAAGGGCCTTTTACAATGCATGAAAAAATTTCTGGTAAATGTAATAAATAAAAAAGAACCGGTGTAGAAGTACTGCTTCTTTATGGCAGGAAAATCAATTGCCCGCTGTTTGATAGACAACATCTAAAACAAAAAACCTTTGGGATAAAAAAGGGGTTGCAAAAATATTAAAAAGTACAAGGCGGTGATCCGCTATGGCGGACAAAGTAATGACGACGATTCCAAAGTTGCTATTGCCCGACAAAAATCTTACTACCTGTAAATATCCAGCAGGCCATCAGGCAATGTAACGTACACCTTCCTGTTTTGCTGGTCAATCTTATCAAGCGATTCCTGGTGAATCGGTATTAGTGCTTCTTTCCCCTCCAGTAAAACAGCGCACAAAATTTGATGCGGTTGTTCAATCACTTCTAAAATTTCGCCGAGGTCTTCATCTTCATCAGTAATAAGGTGAAAGCCGAGCAGCGCAATGGGGGATGATTTGGCTGCGTGGATATTAAAATCTTCTTCCGCAAGCCACACTTCTTTTGGGGTTAATTTGCGGGCGGTTTCCTTACTGTCTATGCCTTCCAGTTTAATATAAAGTTCAGCATCATTTTTTATAGAAGCTCCCGTGATAAAATAGGGCATGAAGTTGTCTTTTCTTTCTTCTATAAAAATTGTTTCCAGCCCTTTTAAAGCGGTTTTTTTTCCCAGGCTGTGCTGCAATACCAGCTCTCCTTTTAAACCAAAGCTGGCAGCTAATTTTCCTATTTTAAAATATTGGCTCATGATGATGCTATATAGTCGTGAAGCATAGATTAGGCAATAAAAAAAAGCAATTCCGACAATCAGAATTGCTTTAAAAGAATTAACGGAACAGCAATCTTATTCTGCTGCTGTGGTTTCTTCAGGTGCTGCAGGAGCGGCAGTTTCGTGGGTTGCTACAGCAACAGGTGCTTCGGCAACTTTTCTAACTACGGGTTGATTGCGGCTATCAGTACGTGCTTTTTTATGAGCACCCTGACGTTTTGCAATGTGAGCATCATGCTCAGCACTCCAGGCAGTAAACTTTTGCATTGCAACAGCTTCATCAAACAAACCTAAACCAACACCTCTTAACAAATG
>JANYFI010000602.1 GCA_025362765.1 Ferruginibacter sp.
CCTCCTCAGTGCGGGAAATGATTGAGCGGATGCCCTACGATCTCATGTACGTTGAGAATGTATCCATCGTACTGGACCTTAAAATTATGCTGCACACCATCCGGATAATTCTATCAGGAGAAGGCAAATAAAAAACTACTAGTTGTGCTTATCCAAAGTGTAAACCGGCAGTGCAAAACATTTTTATTATTTTTGAACAAACCCAACTGCCTTGAAAAAAACAATCCTTGTAGCGGTTCTTTTTATTTTCTGGTATTCTGCACTATTTTGTCAAACCAATTATTGGCAGCAGCAGGTAAACTATACTATTGATGTTACCCTAAACGATACGGCTAATACACTGGATGGGTACGTTAAAATGGATTATTTTAATAGGTCTCCCGACACGCTCTATTTTATCTGGATACATGCATGGCCCAATGCCTACAAGAATGACCGCACCGCCTTCAGTGATCAGTTGTTGCAAAATGGCCGCACTGATTTTTATTTTACCAGTGAAGATAAAAGAGGCTATATCAACCGCCTTGATTTTAAAGAAAATGGCGTAGCCGCTTTATTGCAGGACGACACTGAACACCAGGACATTTTTAAACTTTTGTTGCCGCAACCCTTAGCACCGCATACGGCTGCAAAAATTGAAACGCCCTTTCACGTTAAATTACCATTTAATTTTTCCCGTGGCGGGCATGTTGCACAGGCATACCAAATAACCCAATGGTATCCCAAACCTGCAGTGTATGACAGCAAAGGATGGCATAAAATGCCTTACCTGGACCAGGGAGAATTTTATAGCGAATTTGGTGATTACAAAGTGCAGATAACTTTACCGGCTAATTATATAGTGGCGGCCACAGGCGAACTGGTGAGTGAAACAATTGAACCTGTTACCGAAAAAAATAAATTTATACAACGCATTTTACCAGCACCACCCAAGCATCCGCCGTTTATAAAAAGGAAGATCGCAGCAGACAATAGTATTCTATCGGTAACCAACACCAAAACAATTATATACAAACAAAACAACGTACACGACTTTGCGTGGTTTGCTGATAAATCTTTTATTGTAAAAACCGACAGCCTGCAAATGCCATCGGGAAGAAATATAAAAGTATCCGCATTTTATCAGCCAACGCAAACAGCTTTTTGGCAAAACAGCCTGGCTTTTATTAAACAAGCCATTCTTGCCCGCAGCAAATTTTTAGGCGAATATCCCTATAACACAGTAACTGCTGTTGAAGCTGAAATGGGCTTCGACGGTGGAATGGAATATCCTACCATCACTTCCATCTCCCCGGTTAAAAGTGATGCCGCCCTGGAAAGTGTGATAGAACACGAAGTTGGCCACAACTGGAATTATGGCGTACTGGCCACCAATGAGAGAGATCATCCCTGGATGGACGAGGGTATTAACACCTACTATGACAACCGCTATTACAGCACAGGCAGTAATATCGCTAACCCTGTTAAAGAAAAAGGAAACGCACAATTTATCAAAAATAAGCTGCCGGAAGATAATGAAAAATTTATTTCCGCCATTTTGTATGCTACGCAAAAAGATCAGCCCATTGAAACCAGTTCTGAAAATTTCAGCGAAATAAACTACAATACCATCGCGTATTACAAAACAGGCCAATGGATGAAATTACTGGAAGATCGTTTAGGTACGACAATGCTTGACAGTTGTATGCACGAATATTACAGCCGCTGGCAGTTTAAACACCCTTACCCTGAAGACCTGAAAAAAGTGATGGAGGATGTGAGCGGTAAAAATTTAGATAGTGAATTTGATCTGCTGAATAAAAAAGGGGCATTACCTGGTAAAGCAATAAAAAAGGATATAAAGTTCGCTCCCTTTTTTAATTTCAAAAATACAGATCAGCATCATTATATATTTGCATCGCCAGCAATAGGCGCTAATTTTTATGATAAGCTGATGTTGGGTGTGCTGATTCACAATTATACGCTGCCTGCCGAAAAATTTCAATTCCTACTTTCACCGATGTATGCAACGGGCAGCAGCCAGCTAAATGGTTTAGGCAGGTTGAGTTATCACTGGTATAACGGAAACAATGGAGAGCATACAGAAATTTCGTTATCCGGCCAAACCTTTAGTGGTGATGCTTTTACAGATTCCGCCAATAACAAAAAAGCGTTGCGTTTCAGTAAAATTGTTCCCTCACTGAAATATATTTTTGGCAAAAAAAATGCGCTTAGTACTGTTACAAAATTTATACAGTGGAAAACCTTTTTTATTCAGGAACAAGGATATCTGTCTGAAACAGACACCATCCGGCACCAGAAGAATATAACCTACCCTACGGCTAACCGCTACTTAAACCAGCTTCGTTTTGTACTCAATAACGACAGGGTACTATATCCTTACAAAACGGAATTACTGGCTGAACAAGGCAGCGGCTTTTTAAGGTTCGCTTTTACAGGAAACTACTATTTTAATTACGTAAAAGAAGGTGGTATGAATGTTCGCCTGTTTGCCGGAAAATTTTTCTACCTGGATGACAAAACCTATTCAAGACAAGCACAAACAGATGCCTTTCATTTAAACATGAGCGGACCAAAAGGATACGACGACTATACCTACAGTAATTATTTTACGGGTAGAAATGAGTTTGATGGTTTTGCTTCTCAACAAATAATGGAAAGAGATGGTTTTTTTAAAGTAAGAACAGATTTACTAAGCAGCAAAATCGGTAAAACAGATAACTGGCTGGCTGCGGCTAATTTCACTACGGATATCCCGAAAGCAATTAATATCCTGCAGATTCTCCCAATTAAAATCCCTTTAAAGGCATTTTTGGATGTGGGCACTTATGCGGAAGCATGGCAAAAAAATACCCCTACCGGACGTTTTATTTATGATGCGGGTCTGCAGGTATCATTAGTTAAAAATATAGTACAGGTGTACATTCCATTGCTTTATAGTAAAGTGTACAGTGATTATTTTAAATCTACTATCCCCCGAAACAGGTTTGTAAAAAATATTTCTTTTAGTATCGATATTCAACATTTCAGTCTTAAAAAACTATTACCCCAAATTGCATTTTAATCGTGCCTGTTCGTTACGTCACATATCAGCAAATAGACAAATTAAAATGGGACGCCTGTATTAAGCGGGCGCACAACAGTCTTATCTATGCTTATAGTTTTTATTTGGATGCAATGGCGAAACATTGGGATGGGCTTATCCTGGATGACTATGCCGCTGTAATGCCACTAACGTGGAATAAAAAAATTGGTATCACCTACCTGTACCAGCCACCGTTTGTTCAGCAACTGGGCATTTTTTGCAAAGCGCCTTTGAACCAAGACGTGCAGCAATTATTTATCGATATGGCTGCGCAACGTTTTCGGTTTGCCGAAATATTTGTAAACTTTCCAACTGTTCATCCACAACCAAATTTTATTTTGTCGCTTCAGCAGCCCTACCCTATTTTAAAGCAAGGATATAAAACGGATTTGGTTAAAAATCTTAAACATGCAGAAAAGTTTTCGCTTCACTATAAGGCAACGGATGATATTGTGACTGCGGTTGATTTATACCAGGCTTACTACGCAGCCAAAACGCCGCATGTAAAACAGCGGGATTATGAGCAATTTTTAAAGGTATGTGAAACAGCGAAGTTCAATGGCATGCTGCAGATACGAATGGTGGTGGATGACAATGAAGCAACGCTTGCTATAGCATTGTTATTGAAAGATAACAAACGCCTCTACAATATTATGTCCACCGTAACTGCGGCAGGCCGGCAGTGCGAAGCCAATCATTATTTATTTGACCAGGTGATTCAGGAATTTAGCGGGCAACAAATAGTCCTTGATTTTGAAGGTTCTTCCATCCCGGGGATAGCTGGTTTTTATCAAAAATTCGGAGCGGTTAATGAGTCCTATTTTTTGCTGCGATACAACCATTTGCCCTGGCCGTTGAAATATTTTAAATAACAATTCCCCCTTCCGTCCCCAAAAAAATTACGCTGTAATTAGCTGTTCAACAATGACAAGGTCAATTGGGCTGGTAATTTTAATATTATCGTCTTCCCCCTTTACAAGATGTACTTTTAAACCAAATGCTTCCACTACGGTAGCTTCATCTGTAAATTTATCTTTGTAATCTATTTTAAAAGCGGGTAACAAAATCTTGCTGTGAAATGTTTGGGGGGTTTGCACCAGCTTAACCCGGTTGCGGTCAAAGGCTTCGCTGTCATCCTCTTTTATAAGCCGTATACTGTCTTTACATGCTGTTACAGGTATCGCTGACCCAAATTCAATCGCCTCTTCATAACAGGTTTTTACTAATTCTTTGGTAAGCAGGCATCTCACTCCGTCATGTACAAATATCATGCACTCTTCATTAATAAGTGACAGGCCATTTTGTACCGAATGAAACCTCGTACGGCCGCCTGCCGTGATCTGGATTCTTTTATAATTAAAAAAAGCATCTATAATTTCCTGTCCTGCGGCGATGTACTCTTGAGGTAACACCAGGATAATCGTAAGGTCGTCATACGACTCCAGGAACGTTTGCAACGTATAATATAAAACGGGCTTGCCTTTAATCAGCAAAAATTGTTTGGGCGTTAAATTGTTCATCCTGGTGCCATTGCCGCCGGCTACTATTACAGCTACTTTTTTCATTACTGCAAAATTATAATTTTTAAGGTACAATAAAGATTAGTAAT
>JANYFI010000580.1 GCA_025362765.1 Ferruginibacter sp.
GTCACTTTGTAAAACAAGATAGCATTCTTGACAAATCTGCGTATGAACGGGCCACCAGCGTGTATTTGCCAGATCGGGTGAACCCGATGTTGCCCGAAAGAATTAGTAATGAATTGTGTTCGTTAAGGCCTGATGAAGATAAATATACTTTCTCCGCAATTTTCCAGATTACCAATCGGGGCGAAATAAAACATAAATGGATTGGCAGAACCGTTATTCACAGCAATCACCGGTTTACTTATGAAGATGTGCAAACCATTATTGAAACCAAAGATGGATTACATCACAAAGCCATTCTTTTGCTGGATAAACTGGCAAAAGGTTTCAGGGCTGAGCGGTTTGAAAATGGTGCCATCAACTTTTCATCACAGGAAGTACGTTTTCAACTGGATGAAAAAGGCAAACCCATTGGCATTGTAATTAAAGAAAGTAAAGATGCACACAAGCTGGTAGAAGAATTTATGCTGCTGGCCAACAGAACCATTGCAGAGTACGTAAGCAGGATTAAGATTAACCAGGAACCCGTGCCTTTTCCTTATCGTATACATGATACGCCTGATGATGAAAAGCTAAAGCCTTTTGCGGCATTCGCAAAAAAGTTTGGCTATACGTTTAACTTGAACGATGATGCAGCCGTGGCCGCATCTTTCAATAATTTATTGAAAGATGTAAATGGCAAGCCGGAGCAACATGTGCTGGAGCAACTGGGCATCCGTACCATGGCGAAGGCTGTGTACACTTCGAAAAATATTGGCCATTACGGATTGGGCTTTGAACATTATTGTCATTTTACCTCGCCCATTCGCCGTTACCCGGATGTAATGGTACACCGTATATTGCAGGAATGCCTGGATAAAAATGTGAAGCCGGATAAAAAAATGGATGAGAAATGCAAGCATTGCAGCGATCGGGAACGTAAGGCGATGGAAGCAGAAAGAGCTGGTAATAAATACAAACAGGTTGAGTTTATGCAGAGTTACCTGGGTGAAGAATTTGATGGCATCATCAGTGGTGTAGCCAGTTTCGGTTTTTTTGTAGAAACTGTGTTGCACAAATGCGAAGGCATGGTAACGGTAAGGGATCTGAATGAATTCGATGAATTTAAACTGGATGAAGCTGATTACGCACTGGTAGGTATGCGTACAGGAAAGAAGTTCAGGATGGGCGATGCGGTAAGAATTAAAGTGGTGGCAGCCAACCTGGAAAAACGCCAGTTGGATTATCATTGGGTGCAGGAAGGCATCACTGAATTGAATATTTCCAAGGCCAAAAAAATTACTAAAAACAAGAAATAATTTTAAACGCAAATTGCTGAACAACTGGTTCAGCAATTTTTCATTACAGCACCTATGCACTCCTTTATAGAACTGGCGAAAATTTTTGAAGATAAATTTAATACCCGACATTTTCCGTTGCATACCGCAACACTTTACGACCCGGCCCAATACATTTTGCAATTGGGTGGAAAAAGAGTGCGGCCGGTTTGTGTATTGATGGGCAATGAGCTTTTTGGTGACGTTATTTCAGATGCATTTCACGCTGCAACAGCTATAGAACTATTCCACAATTTTAGTTTGATACATGATGACATAATGGACAAAGCGCCCATGCGCAGGGGAATGGAGACGGTTCACCAGAAATATGGCGATTCAACGGCACTGCTTGCCGGGGATGTAATGTTTGTAAGGGCTTATGAATACCTTAATAAAATTGAAGTGCATAACCTGCAGAAGGTATTGCATCTGTTTAATGAAACTGCCGCGGCCGTTTGCGAAGGCCAGCAACTGGATATGGATTTTGAAAAAAGAACAACGGTAAGCCTTGACGAATACGTACAAATGATTACGCTGAAAACTTCGGTGTTACTCGCTGCCAGCCTGCAATTGGGGGGCATACTGGGTGGCGCCGGCGAAAGCAACCAGCGGCATTTATATGAGTTTGGAAAAAACCTCGGCATCGCTTTCCAGGTGCAGGATGATTACCTGGATGTTTTTGGTGATCCGGAAAAATTCGGAAAACAGGTCGGTGGTGATATTCTCAGTAATAAGAAAACATTTTTGCAGATATATGTGATGGAAACGGCCTCTGCTGATCAGCTAAAAATCTTGCAGCAATTGATGCGGGAAAATGCACCGGACAAAGTTCAGCAGGTAACGCAGCTATTTAAAGATTGTAAAGTAGATGCCTGGGCAAAGGAGCTAAAAGACAAATACCTTCAGACTGCGCTGCAACACCTGGAAGACACAGCTGTAACTGCGGCCCGTAAAAAACCGCTGACGGAGCTGGCAGCTTATTTAATACAAAGAGAATACTAATGAGCGTTTACCGACCCTTGCTATTTAATAGCATACGGATTAACCAGCAGCCTTCTTTGCCAATAGTATCATGATATGAATGTTGCGTTGCTTAAAAATGCCAACAAAAAACGCATACTTCAGTTTTATTAATTATTTTGGAGCATATTACTTCGTTAAACCAAAATATACATGTCTACATCCTTATTCCGCACAAAAAAGATTGCAAGTATTTTAGCCGAAGGCAGCGATGATCCGCATGGCGGCCATGGGTTAAAGCGGGTACTTACCATGAAGGACCTTACTTTTTTTGGCATAGCGGCCATCCTTGGCGCAGGCAGTTTCAGCAGTTTGGGCGGGGCTGTTTTTCATGGCGGCCCGGGAGTGGTTATTTTATTTATCATTACCGCCATTGCCTGTGCGTTTACCGCATTTTGTTATTCTGAATTTGCCAGCCGCATACCTGTTGCAGGAAGCGCTTATACTTATGCCTACGCATCGTTTGGTGAACTTTTTGCGTGGATCATTGGCTGGGCGCTCATCATGGAATATTCCATCGGTAATATTTATGTGGCGTATAGCTGGAGCGATTATTTTACTTCTTTCCTTGAAAAAATTGGCGTGCATATTCCGGAGTATTTGTGTACCAGTTACATGGAGGTAAAGCATGCCATGGCCGCTGGAAGTACCAACCCGGATGTGCTGGAAGCGTATAAAACCGCTCCGATGATCGGCGGCTTAAAAATCATTTTTGATCTTCCAGCTTTTATCATCAATATATTAATCACCATGCTGGTATATCGTGGCGTAAAAGAGAGCCGCAATTTCAGCAACGTGATGGTGATACTTAAAATGATTGTAGTGGCATTGGTAATTATTGTAGGTGGTTACCTGGTATTTTCTCACGGGTTAACACCCAACTGGACACCACCGAATGATGAAGGCGTGCATTCATTTATGCCCAAAGGTTTTGGCGGTGTAATGGCTGCAGTGAGCGGTGTATTCTTTGC